>DATCLP010000346.1:0-4620 GCA_036563855.1 Steroidobacteraceae bacterium
CTTGAACGCGAAGGCATGGACTCGGCCCGAAGTGTTCGACTGGCTGCAACAGGCCGGCAACATCGCTGCTGCGGAGATGTACCGCACGTTCAATTGCGGCATCGGTATGACGGTCATGGTCGGCCCGGAACAGGCAGACAAAGCGCTGCAAATGCTGCGCGAGCACGGAGAGCAGCCGGTAGTCATCGGCGAAGTGCGTAGCGGTCTATCCGGCGTCGTGATCAACGAATGAACGCACCAGCCACGACGCGACTGCCGATCGCAATTCTCATTTCGGGCCGCGGCAGCAACATGCGAGCCATTGCCGAGCTTGCCGCGAGCGGTGCGCTTCCGGTCGAAGTGCGTGTCGTCA
Source organism: Steroidobacteraceae bacterium (assembly GCA_036563855.1). Classification (GTDB taxonomy): domain Bacteria; phylum Pseudomonadota; class Gammaproteobacteria; order Steroidobacterales; family Steroidobacteraceae; genus Steroidobacter. The sequence continues at coordinate 353 of DATCLP010000346.1, forward strand.
TCAGCGATCAACCCAACGCAGGCGGCTTGGAAATCGCCCGCAACATGGGGATTCCTACCGAAGTGCTCTCTCCGCGCGATTTTCCCGACCGTCCGAGCTTCGATCGGGCGCTCGCTCGGGTCGTTGCGCGCTACGAGCCCAAGCTCGTCGTGTTGGCCGGATTCATGCGCATTCTGACGTCGGAATTCATCGCGCCGTTCGCGGGACGCATCATGAACATTCATCCCTCGCTGCTGCCGAAGTACCGCGGATTGCACACGCATCGCCGCGTCCTCGAAGCCGGCGATCCAGTTCACGGCGTCACCGTGCACTTCGTCACAGAGGAACTCGACGGCGGCCCGCTCATTATTCAGGCGTGCGTGGATGTGCGTCCCGACGATACCGAAGAGAGCCTTTCAGCCCGAATTCAGCGCGAGGAACACAAGATCTACCCGCAAGCGATCGAGTGGTTTGCGACCGGGCGGCTCGAGCTGGTCGGCGATCGCGTAATGCTCGACGGCAAGGCGCTCGAAGGACCCGTGCTGGTCGATGCAAGAGGAACCTGATGCGAACACTGCTCTGGGCGATCGTCGGTTGGCTCGTCGTCGGTTCGGCCGCCGCCGATGCGCTCGTGCTGCAGCCGTACATTGCGACGTATCACGTGACCTATCGCGGACTGAACGCCGGCGAGCTGCGCATGCAGCTCACCTACGATCCCGCCACGAATCGCTACACCTTCGAAACGCGCGCCAAACCGAGCGTTCTTGCGCGACTCGTCATCGGCCGCGACGCGATCGAACGCACGGTCGTCGAAGTGACGCCTGATGGAATCAGGCCGCTCGAGTGGTTTCTGGAGGACGGCAAGAGCGGCGATGGCGGCGATGGGCAGCTCACGTTCGATTGGTCACGCAACGTCGTCTCGGGCACGTACGAAGGCCACGCTGTAGAGCTGCCGGCCCAGCCCGGCCTCCAGGATCGGCTTTCGATTCAGCTCGCCGTGAACGCCGCGCTCGCACAAGGTCGCGAGCCCAACACGATCGTCATGGTGAACGGCGATCGCACGCGCGAATACACGTACATCAGCAAGGGAACCGCCGAGATCGACACGAAGCTCGGCAAGCTGTCGACGATCATCTATGAGAGCACGCGACCCGGCTCGGATCGCGTTTCTAAAGTCTGGCACGTACCGAGTCTCGAGTACCTGCCGGCTCGCGTGGAGCAGATCCGCAAGGGAAAGGTCGAGACGGTGATGGTGCTGCAGGCCATAGATCGCTAGAAGCGATCTATGGCTGCGGCTGTGGACTGTAGGTTGGAGCTGTAGGAAAGGCGCGTTCGCGCCGATCATTGGCTGAAGGCTGAAGGCTGAAGGCTGAAGACTGAAGGCCGAAGGTAGAGCGCGCGTTCGCGCGCATCCCGAGCCCAAGCCCCGCCCTGTTACGTCTTCGGCAACGTCACTCCCGTCTGTCCTTGGTACTTTCCGCCGCGATCCTTGTACGAGGTCTCGCACACTTCATCCGATTCGAGGAACAGCATCTGCGCGACGCCTTCGTTCGCGTAGATGCGCGCCGGCAGCGGAGTCGTATTGGAGAACTCGAGCGTCACGTGCCCCTCCCATTCGGGCTCGAGCGGCGTGACGTTCACGATGATCCCGCAGCGTGCATAGGTCGACTTGCCGACGCAGATCGTCAGGACATTGCGCGGAATCCGGAAGTACTCGACCGTTCGGGCGAGCGCGAACGAATTCGGCGGAATGATGCAAACAGGCGCCTTGACGTCGACGAAGCTCTTCGAGTCGAAGTCCTTCGGATCGACGATCGTCGAGTTGATGTTCGTGAAGACTTTGAATTCGTCGGCGCAGCGCACGTCGTAGCCGTAGCTCGAGGTTCCGTACGAAACGATCTTGTGCCCGTTCGCAACCCTGACTTGATTCGGTTCGAAGGGCTCGATCATCCCCTGAGCCGCCATACGGCGGATCCACCGGTCGGATTTGATGCTCATTTGTGTGCTGCTGTTGTCGTGAGAAATGAACGCTGCGTAGCGATTATGAGGCCTCGGTGCGCGGCAAAGACATGACCGGCGCACTCAGGTGTCTTCGATACTGATTTCCGGGAAAGGCTTGGCCCCTGCTCCGAGCGCAGCCAGCCGGCCGGCAACATGCCGCGCCATCTCGACATAGGCTCTGCCCAAAGCACTGTCTGGCTCGGCCACGACCGTCGGTTTGCCCGAGTCGGTCTGTTCGCGAATGCGGATATCCAGCGGCAATTCCGCGAGCAGGTCGACCCCATATTGCTCGGCCATCCGCCGTCCGCCGCCGGCACCGAAAATATGCTCCTCGTGTCCGCACTTCGAACAAATGTGCGTGCTCATGTTCTCCACGATGCCGAGCACTGGCACCTCGACTTTCTGGAACATCTTGAGCCCCTTGCGAGCATCCAGCAACGCGATGTCCTGCGGCGTCGTCACGATGACCGCGCCGCTCACCGGAACACGTTGCGAGAGCGTCAATTGCGTATCGCCCGTTCCGGGGGGCATGTCGACGATCAGATAGTCGAGATCGCCCCAGCGCGTCGTCTCGAGCAGCTGCACGAGCGCCTGCGTGACCATCGGGCCGCGCCAAACCATCGGCTGCTCTTCGTCGATCATGAACCCGATCGACATCACCTTGACGCCGTATCCGACCGGCGGATCGATGGTGCGCTGATCCGGGCTCGTTGGCCGCTCCCCGGCGAGACCCATCATGCGAGGTTGACTCGGTCCATAGATGTCGGCATCCAACAAGCCGACGCGCGCACCTTCGCGTGCGAGCCCGAGCGCAAGGTTTGCAGCAGTTGTCGACTTGCCGACGCCGCCCTTTCCGGAGGCGACCGCAATGATGTTCTTGATTCCTTGAATCGGTCGCAGATTGCGCTGCACCGCCTGCGATTCGACAGTCCAAGCAACCTCGATCGTGACGTTGGCGCTGCCGGCAACCGAAACCAGGCGATCCTTGAGCAACCCGGCAAGCTCGGCTCCGTAGCTCGCTGCGGGAAAACCAAGCTGCAGTCGAATTCGAATTTCGGCATCGGTCACGAGGAGCGCCGCGATCGCTCCGGCCTCACCGAGGGAGCGCTTGAGGTGCGGCTCGACGAAGGATTCGACGAGCCCGCGCACGGCAGTTTCGCGTTCGGAGATCATGACGTTCGGCTCGCCGCTGACGCTTGGGGGCGCGAATTGTAGCGGATCGAGTCCCGCTCAACCGCCGATGGAAGCCGGACACGCCGGGAGATGCCGCTTGCGGACGCACGGCCGCGCGCGCAGGAAAACGACGCGATCCGCGCGAACTAAATTCCTGTCCAGCAAGTCCTTTTTCCCGTCGGAGTCATGGCATAATGCCGATGAAGTGCCGAGTGTGGACCTTTGGTTCATTGTTTTCACGGCTGTTACCGAAAAAAGTTTGGTCGGACTTGAGATTTGGCGGCCATGCCTTCGACCGATCGAAGCCGCCACGGACTTCCATAGCGGGACGTCTGTGGCGAGGGACAGCGGGTGCAACGAAATTTCCCTCGTGATCCACCCGGAGCCCTGATGATGAGCATCGGCAGCACGGTTGCGCCTGCAGCTCCGAACCGCTGAGAGCGATTTTGTGCACGTGCCCTCCTGGCAAAAGCGGCATCGACGCGCCCGGAATGCGTATACGGTTGCGGGCCGGCGAACAAAGGACGATTGAGACCACTCGATGGGTTTTTTCTCGGATCTAAGAGCTGAACGGCTGATTGCGGAAATTCGCAGTATCGGCGATCCGATGCACCCGGATGCCCAGAAGGCATTCCAGAAGCTCGGCAAGCTCGGCGCCGGTGCGATTCCGAAAATCATCGACGCGCTCGCAGTTGCGGACAAGAAAGAAACTGCGTCGTATGTCGAAATCCTCGCGCAGCTCGTCGACAACAAGAGCTTTCCCCTCCTCGCGCAAGGCCTGGCGGACGGCAATCCGCGCACGATCGCTGCGATCGGTTGGGCGCTGACCCAGAGCACGAACTACAGCCCGTCGCTCTTGATCGAGCTGCTCGGACGCGAGGACATTTCGAAGCCCGCGGTTCTCGATGTCATCAATGCGCAAAAGAACCGCTTCACGGTGCGCGACCTGCTGCAGCATGCCTATTCGCAGGAGGCCAACGAGAAGGCCGCGCTGTTCAAGATCATCGGCGAGCTCGCGGACGAGTCGAACCTCGGCGAATTGATCAGCCGCATCGACGGCAAGGATTCCGCCGCTCGCATTCACATCATCAACATCCTTTCGCGCTTCAATCGAC
>DATCLP010000347.1:0-3227 GCA_036563855.1 Steroidobacteraceae bacterium
GCCGTAGATCGAGCCGGTCACGAGACAAAGGAACGTGAAGGCAGCCCCAAGGGGCGCGACGGCGGCGGCCAGCGCGTGCGCGAGCTTGATTCGCCAAATCAAGCCGATCGCCGCCGCAACGGCCATGATCACGTAGACCTGCAACGACAGGATGGCCGACGGCACGTGCACATAAATAATGCGAAAGGCGTCTTTTTGCTGATAGTCCGGAGGCGCCATGACCAGCCCGCCCCAGAGCCCCACGGCCATGAGCGCCAAGGACGCCCACAGAAACCAGGGACGCAGCCGCCCTGCCGTAGCAAAGGCGTAAGGCGGAGACGACAGCTTGTGGAACCACAGCCAGCGCGAACCGGAACGCTGCGTCGCACTGAGCTGGGATTCGGTATGGAAAGTCATGATTCCACGCTGATTTTCATGGCGGCGGCCATGGCGAGCGGACCGAGGCTGAGGAACAGCAGCAGCATCGCCGCGAGCAAGTTTAGCGGACCGACCACGGATTCGCCCTGCATCGCCAGATCGACCGCCCGGGCCCCGAAAATCAAGACAGGAATCTCGATCGGTAGCACGAGCAGCGCGAGAAGTGCGCTACCCCGCCGCATGCTGACGGTCAATGCGGCGCCGATCCCGCCCAAGATGCTGAGACAGCCCGTCCCGAGCGCGAGCGAGCCGGTCAGGACTGGCCATACAGACAGCGGAATGCCTAGCGCAGTTCCGACGAATGGAGCAGCGATGACGAGCGGCAGTCCGGCGAGCAACCAATGCGCGAACGTCTTCGCGAGCAGGAGAAGCGACAACGGCTGAGCCGACACGACCCACTGCTCCATCGTGCCGTCCTCGACATCGGCACGAAACAGCGACTCGAGGGCGATCAGCGACGAGAGCATCGCTGCGACCCAGACGACACCGGGCGCAATCTTGCGCAAGTCCTCGATCACCGGGCTGATCGCCAATGGGAAGAGCGTCACGACGATCGCAAAGAAGATGAGCGGCTGCACGACCTGGTCGAAATGGCGAATTGCCAGACGCAGGTCGCGCCCCACGACGAGTCGCACGAGTTGCAGCAGTCCCGGTGCCATCAGTGCAACTCGAGCGTGCGCACGCATGGCTCGCCGTCCAACAAGGTTTGGTGAGCTGCGGCCAGGATGAGCCCGCCCTTGCGCAAGTGCTCCGCCATGCAGTCTTCGATCAGGCGGATGCCTGCCGCGTCGAGATTCGTGATCGGCTCATCGAGGATCCACAAAGTCGATTGCGAGAGCAGCACGCGCGCGATGGCGACACGCCGCTTCTGCCCCGCGGAGAGCGACCGCAGCGGAAGATCGGCGCAGTGTGCAATCCGCAAGCGCTCGAGCGTGGCCTGAACCTGTGCGGATGTGATCGAACGCCGCAGCCCGACGGCGTAGCGCAGATTTTCCGCCGCGGTGAGATCGCTCTTCAGCGCATTTACGTGCGCGAGATACGCGAGGTCTTCGTGCAACCGATCGAATCGATGCTCGCAGCGCACGCCTCGCCATTCGATCTCGCCCGATTCGACGGGCAGCAAACCTGCGATACAACGCAGCAGGCTCGTCTTGCCGACACCGTTCGGACCCATGATTTGCAGCAATTCGCCTGCATTCACTTCGAACGACACGCCGCGCAGCAAATGCCGCTCGCCGCGCCATAGGTGCACATTGCGCACGACGAGTCGGGATTGGACGGCAGAGTCGGAGCCCATTGAACGCTGCGGTTCGTTGTTATCGGTGCCGAAAGCCGCAGGAGTGTAGCAGATGGGTTTCGCGCGGCATGGACCGATCGCCCAAGTTGCGATGCTACCGGCTAGAATGCGCGCTCCGCCCGGGTGGCGTAATTGGTAGCCGCAAGGGACTTAAAATCCCTCGGAGGCAACTCCGTACCGGTTCGAGTCCGGTCCCGGGCACCACGCATCGCCTTCGATGCCTATTCCTCATTCTGCGGTGGCAACTTGCGGCTGAATCCGCGGTGCAGCTGTCGGCGTATTCGTTCCTGCGCCGAACGGTGGCCTCGCGAACCACACGACGCACATCATCAGGATCATCGCCCAGCCCGCGGCCCAGAAGAAATCGATTGCACCCAAGAGATTCGCCTGTTGGGTCATCAGCCGCTCGATCACTGCATAGGCTTGCGATTCGCTCAAGCCGTGCGCTGACAGCGTTTGTATCGCCGATTCAGTGACTGGATTCCAACTGGACACCGATTCTGCAAGTTGCGCGTGATGCAGCGCTTCGCGGCGTGCCCACGTCGTACTGGCGATCGAGGCGCCGAACGCAGCGCCCGTCGAGCGCATGAAGTTCGACAATCCTGCGGCGCTCGCCACCTCCTCGCCTCGCAGTCCTGCCAAAAGAATCGATTGCAGCGGCACCATGAACATCGCGAGCCCGAAGCCCGTCACCAATTGCGCAGTGACGACGCCGAAGTAATCGATCTGCGTCGTGAAGTTCGCGCGGAGGAACAGCCCGATGCCGAACGCGAGAAAGGCGCACGTCGCGAACAGTCGCGCATCGAGTCGCTGGAGTCCCTTCGCGACTCGCCGCGACAGTAGTAATGGAAACAAGCTCACAGGTGCTGCCGCCAATCCTCCCCACAAGGCCGTGTAACCCATCTGAGTCTGCAGCCAGATCGGCATGATGAGCGCCGTGCCGAAGAACACGGTGTAGCCGATCGTCGTGCAAAGCACTCCGACGGAGAAATTGCGGCGCGTAAACAAGCGGAGATCCACGACGGGATGCGGTTCGCCCAGTTCCCACACGATGAAGTAACAGAAACCGACGCCGGCAATGACTGCGAGTGCGACGATCGTCTTGTCTTCGAACCAGCCCGCGTCGTTGCCGGTATCGAGCATCATCTGGAGCGAGCCGACCCAAACCGCCAGCAACACGAGCCCAACGACATCGATCGGCGGGCGTTCGATCGGCGTTTCCTTGCCGGCGAATACTTGCGCCATCAGTAGCGTCGCCAGGACGCCGAACGGAACGTTGATGAAGAAGATCCAGCGCCAACCCCAGTTGTCAGAGATCCACCCCCCGAGCAGCGGACCGCAAATCGGGCCGATGATCGCGACGGTCGACCACAGCGAGAGCGCGCTTAGTCTGCGCTCCGGTGGAAACACCTGCAGCAGCACGGCTTGAGACAACGGCATCATTGGTCCCGACACCGCACCTTGCAGAATGCGTGCGAGCACGAGCATTTCGAGCGACTGCGCAAGACCGCAC
>DATCLP010000348.1:0-3716 GCA_036563855.1 Steroidobacteraceae bacterium
TATCCCAAGGATGGATTTCGCAGTAGACGCCTGCTTCACGCACGCGCCTTGCGATCAACTGAGTGTATTGCGCACCGAAATCGAGAATCAGAATCCGATCGGTGTGGATGTCGGGCGGGGATGTGGGGACGGACGTCGACACGGAAGCGTTCAAGCGAGAACCTCAGTTCAGGCTGTAGGCGGTAGGCTGTAGGCCGTCGCGACCCTCCGGCCCGGCCCACAGACTATCGCCTTCCGAAACATCAAGACGATGAGCGACCGAACGCCAGGGGGCTCGTCTTCTGGCCGTTGCCCGTAGCCCGTGGCCCGTCGTCTCATCGCTCAACCGACCCTATAGTTCGGCGCCTCTTTCGTAATCGTCACATCGTGCACGTGGCTTTCGCGGAAACCGGCGCTCGTGATGCGAACGAACTTCGGCTTGGTACGCATCTCCTCGATCGTGCGGCATCCCGTGTACCCCATCGCGGCACGCAGGCCGCCAGCGAGCTGATGCAGGATCGTAACGAGCGACCCCTTGTAAGGAACGCGGCCTTCGACGCCTTCCGGTACGAGCTTCTCGAGCTCTTCGGTGGCATCCTGGAAGTAACGATCCTTCGAGCCGTGCGCTTGGGCCATGGCACCGAGCGAACCCATGCCTCGATAAGACTTATATGAGGCGCCTTGATACAGCTCGACCTCGCCGGGCGATTCTTCAGTGCCCGCGAACAAGCCGCCGATCATCACGCAATGGGCGCCGGCGACGATGGCCTTGGCGATGTCGCCCGAGAAACGAATGCCGCCATCTGCGATCAGCGGCACACCGGTGCCCTTCAACGCCTCGGCCACGTTCGCAACGGCGGTGATCTGCGGAACGCCGACGCCGGCCACGACACGCGTCGTGCAAATGGAGCCCGGACCGATGCCGACTTTCACGCCATCGGCACCGGCCTCGACGAGCGCGCGTGCCGCTTCTGCGGTAACGATGTTGCCACCGATCACTTGCTGATCGGGCCACGTGCTCTTGATCTTTCGAACCATCTGCAAGACGCCGGCGGAATGACCGTGCGCGGTGTCGACGACGATGACATCGACGCGTGCTTCGCGCAGCGCCTCGACGCGTTGCATCGTATCGGCGCCCGTACCGACCGCAGCGCCGACGCGCAGCGCGCCTCGTTCATCTTTCGCCGCGCGCGGAAACTCGGTGGCCTTCTGGAAGTCCTTCACCGTGATCATGCCCTTCAGATTGAACTTGTCGTCCACGACGAGGACTTTTTCGATGCGATGCTTGTGGAGCAGGCCGAGCACTTCTTCCTTCGGCGCGTTCTCGCGCACCGTGATCAGCTGCTCTTTCGGGGTCATGACCGTCGAGACCGGCGCATCGAGCTTGGTTTCGAAACGCAGGTCGCGATGCGTAACGATGCCGACCGCTTGAGTGCCGACGACGACTGGCACACCGGAGATGTTCTTCGAGCGCGTGAGCTCGAGCACTTCGCGGATCGTCGTGTCGGGGGTGACCGTGATCGGATCGTGGATGACGCCGCTTTCGAATTTCTTGACGTGACCCACTTCGCGCGCCTGAGCTTCGATGCTCATGTTCTTGTGGATGACGCCCATGCCGCCTTCCTGAGCGATCGTGATGGCGAGGCGAGCCTCGGTGACCGTGTCCATGGCCGCAGAAAGGATCGGCAGATTGAGCCGGATTTCGCGGGTAATTTGCGTACTCAGGTCGGCATCGCGCGGCAGGAAGTCGGAGTACGCTGGAACAAGGAGGACGTCATCGAAGGTGAGCGCTTCCTCGACAATACGCATGGCACTCGCCTTTAGAGCTTTAAAATAAAGCGCGGCATTGTACGCGCCGGGGTCGCCGCGGTAAACCGCGGAAGCGGGCTGAAGACTGAAGGCTGTAGGCTGAAGGTAGAGCCAGCGCTCGCGCGGACAGCCGCTTCCCTATTTACCTTCACCCGCAAGCTTCGCTCTGCGACCTTGATGTGCAGGGACGCACGAATGCCGCGGACGCAGGATGCGTAAGAGCGGCCTCCCCCGGGAGAGGTAGAGAAAGCGCCCGCTACAGCCTGCAGCCTACAGTCTACAGCCTAGTTTGCTGTAGCCTTCCGGCATGTCCTCTTACGAATTCGATTTTTCGGCTCCGCCCCCGGCGACGGCGGCGCGCCAGGTCTATACGCCGTCGCGCCTGAATCGGGAGGCCCGGACGCTGCTCGAGCGCGGCTTTCCGGCCTTATGGGTCGAGGGCGAGCTGTCGAACTTCTCGCGTCCCTCCTCCGGCCACTGGTACTTCTCGTTGAAGGATGCTCACGCGCAACTCCGCTGCGCGATGTTCCGGCAGCGAAACCAGTTCATTCGCTTCACGCCGAAGGACGGCATGCACGTGCAGATCCGCGGCCGCATCACCCTGTACGAGCCGCGGGGGGAGTATCAGTTCCTCGTCGATCACATCGAGGAGGCGGGCGAAGGCGCGCTTCGCCGGCGCTTCGAGCTGTTGAAGGCCAAGCTGGCCGCAGAAGGGATGTTTGCGGAGGAGCGCAAGCGACCCCTACCCCGCCTGCCGCGGCGGATCGGCGTCATCACTTCCCCGACGGGCGCGGCTGTACGGGACGTGCTCCATATCTTGCGCCGACGCTTTTGCACGATTCCGGTTCTGATCTATCCGGTCCCCGTGCAGGGCGCTGCGGCGGCACCCCAGATCGCTGCAGCGATTCGCCTCGCCTCGATCCGCGCGGAATGCGACGTGCTCATCCTCGCGCGCGGCGGCGGCTCGCTCGAGGATCTTTGGGCCTTCAACGAAGAAGTAGTCGCTCGAGCGATTTACGACTGCTCGATCCCGATCGTGACAGGCGTCGGGCACGAGATCGATTTCACGATTGCCGATCTCGTCGCCGATGTACGCGCACCGACACCATCGGGCGCTGCGGAACGCGTCGTGCCCGATTGCGAAGAATGGCTGCGCGCCTTCGGGCAGCACGGCCGACGCCTCGTCACTGCGCTCGAACGGCAACTTGCGCGGCGCTCGGATCGCCTGACCTGGCTCGTGCGACGCCTCGCGCAGCTTCATCCGGGCGTGGAGCTTCGGCAGCGTGCGCAACGGCTCGATGAGCTCGAACAACGTCTGAACGCCGCCATGAAACGGCGTCACGATCGCTGCTCGGATCGCTTGGCCTATCTCGGACATCGGCTTGCGCGAGCGCATCCCGGCGCAGCCCTCGGCAATCATGCTCAGAAGCTCGAGCACCTCGAGCGGCGCCTAAACCGCAGCATCGCCCACGCACTGCTCGATCGGCGCACGCGAGTTGCGCACGCAGCCGCCGTCATTCGCCACAACTCTCCTCTATTACGGCTCGCAAACGTGAAGGCGCGCATCGAAGCCAGCGAGGCGCGGATGAAGAATTCGGTCGACGGGTGTCTTCAACGATTGCGCAGCCGATGGGCAGTAGCCGACGCACGGCTGAACCTCGTGAGCCCGTACGCAACGCTGGAGCGCGGCTATGCGATCGTGACCGATGCCGACGGGCGCGTCATCACGAACGCGTCGGCTGTTAGGCCAGGCGAGCTCATTCATGCGCGGCTTGCGAACGGACGCCTGATTGCACGTGTCGAAGATTCGCAAACCGAGGATTCGGGAGAGCGACAAGAATGATTCGGAAAATCGCGATCGCTGCAGCGGCACTTTTGTGCGCCGCGAACGTCCACGCGCTGCCGCGCGAAAGCCGTGTACCTGGCGG
>DATCLP010000349.1:0-4284 GCA_036563855.1 Steroidobacteraceae bacterium
GTTGGGCGCCGGGCGGTTCTACATTTTCCGTCGCATCATCCTGCCGACGGTATTGCCGGCGCTGTTGACAGGCTTCACGCTCGCGTTTGCCCGCGCCGTCGGCGAATACGGTTCGGTGATCTTCATCGCCGGCAATCTCCCGCTGAAAACGGAGATCACACCGCTTCTGATCGTGATCAAGCTCGAGCAGTTCGAATATGCAGCGGCTGCTGCGCTCGGCTTCATCATGTTGATCATGTCCTTCGCGATGTTGCTGTCCATCAACTTGTTGCAGGCTTGGGGGCGGCGCCGGCTGACGGCGTCGGGTCGGTAAGTGGCCGGCGGTCCGAACAAGGCGCTGCTCGCGGAGATCGCCTCCCGTCCCGGGCGCGACACGATCGCGTCCAACTTCATCAAGTGGTGCTTCATTGCGGTATCGCTCGCGTTCCTCGCGGCGCTGCTGTTTGCGCCGCTCGTCACCGTCTTCGCGACAGCGCTCAGCAAGGGCTGGCAGATGTACATCGCGAGCTTCGAGGATTCGGACACTCTCGCGGCCATCCGTCTGACGCTGACGACGGCGGCCATCGTCGTACCGATCAACACGGTGTTCGGCATCTGTGCGGCCTGGGCGATCGCCAAGTTCGAGTTCCGGGGCAAGAGCTTTCTGATCACGTTGATCGATCTGCCCATTGCGGTCTCGCCGGTCATCTCGGGTCTCGTGTACGTGCTGTTGTTCGGCGTACACGGATGGTTCGGTTTGTGGCTGCAAGAGCACGACATCAGCATCATCTACGCGCTGCCCGGCATCGTGTTGGCGACGATGTTCGTGACGTTCCCGTACGTCGCGCGCGAGCTGATCCCGCTGATGCAGCAGCTCGGCAACGACGAAGAGGAAGCGGCGATCACCCTTGGCGCCGGCGGGCTGATGACGTTCTTTCGCGTGACCTTGCCGAAAGTGCGCTGGGGATTGGTTTACGGCGTGATCCTGTGCAATGCGCGCGCGATGGGCGAATTCGGCGCGGTTTCGGTCATCTCCGGACACATTCGGGGGCAGACGACGACGATGCCGCTGCACGTGGAAATGCTGTACAACGAGTACAACTTCGTCGGCGCGTTCGCAGTCGCGTCGCTCCTGACGATGCTCGCCGTCGTCACGCTGGTGATCAAGACGCTCGTCGAATGGCGCACCGGCATACGCAAGCATTGAGCCACGCGATCAAGATGGAATATGCATTGCAGGGCCAGGCAGTGAATACTTCAGGCGTAGGGCCGACGGCACCCGGCTAACCTTTCGCCCGCCCGAACCATGCTCGACCGCATCCAACAATTTCTCGACCGGCTGCAGCTCGATACGTCGCGGGCGACGCTCGGCGTATGGATTGCGGGCATCAACGTATTGATCGTGCTGCTCGTCGTCGGCGGCATTTCCATCTCCGCCATCGGCTCGTTGCGCGATCTGGCCGATCAACAAGGGCAGTCGCGCGTGCAGTTGGCCGGCGCGATGGCGCGCGAGGACTTGCGGCGCTTTGGCGAGGACGTCGTTACGCAGGCGAAGACCGTCGCCGGCCGACAGACCCTGCAGCGCTTGTTATCGGAACGGCAGATGGAGGCGATCGCACCGTACCTGCGTCGCTCGTGCAACAGCGAAACGATTGCGTCCTGCGCGGTTTTCGAAGGTAACGTGCTGGTTGCGCAAGCCGGCGTGGAGCTGCCGTGGGAGCAAGTTGCCATTAGCGCGGCGGAGCAAGGCGAGCGCTTTCTCGCCTCCGTCGACGGCTCCACGCATGCGGTGATGGGCGGCGCAGCGCGCATTCCGGGCACGATCGAGCGGCGGCTCTACGTCGCGCGGCTGCTCGACGAACGCATGGAGCAGCTCCTCACCGAACGCGTCGGTGTGCCCGTGCGGCTCATCAACTACCGCAGCTTCATTGCCGAGAAAAAAGTCGATGAGTTCACGCGATTGCACTCGGCGGGTCTCTCGGACGGCCGCTCCGCCGTCACGCGCATCGACGATCCCGACGTGTATGCGGCGAGCTTTCCGGTGTTCGCCGCGACGGGCGAAGCGATCGCATTGCTCGAGGCGCGCCTGCCGACGAACGAAATAGATGCTTCGGCCGGCGGGTTGGTAAAGCGGCTCCTCGGGACCGCAATCGTGTTGGCGGCGCTCGCCGTGCTGGCGGGCGTCATTCTCGGCCACCAAGTGACCGGGCCGGTAAGCGCATTGACGGATGCTGCGGAGCGTCTCGGCAAAGGCGATTTCTCGACGTCGATTCCGATCGGCGGCACCCAGGAAGTCGGCAAGCTCGCGCGCACCATGGAGGACATGCGCAACAATCTCGTCGAGCTGACGAACGCGTTGCGGCGACGCGAGGCGGAAGCGCAAGCGGTGCTGAGCGGGATCGTCGAAGGCGTGTATGCGGTCGACAAATCGCGCGTGATTCGTTACCTCAATCCTCAGGCCGCGCGCTTGCTCGGCGTGCAGCCGAACGAGGCGATCGGAAGGTTCTGCGGCGACGTGCTCAAGCCGTGCAACGTGAACGGCCAGCGTCCTTGCGAGACGCGTTGTCCGATACTGCGCGCGCGCACCGAAGGCAGCGCACAAGAAACCGAGCACTTGGATCTGAACGGCTCGACGCCGCGCACGACGATCATCACGAGTGCTGCGCCGATCGACGAGCTGCAGGTGCAGGTCATTCGCGACGAAACCGAGCTCGAAGGCGTGCGCCGTGCACGCGACTCGGTGCTCGCGAACATCTCGCACGAATTCCGTACGCCGCTCGCGGCGCAGCTCGCGTCCATCGAGCTGTTGCGCGAAGGCTTGGAGACGTTGCCGATCGATCAGCAGCGCGAGCTCGTGTTGTCGCTCGAGCGCGGTACGCTGCGGCTGACGAACCTGATCGACAACCTCCTCGAAAGCGTACGCATCGAGTCGGGCCAGCTCGGCATCCGTCATCAGAGTCTTGCGGTCGAGGATGTGATCGCCGATGCGCAGGAGCTGATCGGCGCCTTGCTGAAGCAGCGTCGGCAGTCGATCGAGATTGCATTGCCCAGCGATTTGCCGCACATCGAGGGCGACGGTCCGCGGCTCACGCAGGTGTTCGTGAATCTGCTCGCGAACGCTAGCAAGTACGCGCCGGAGGACTCGGTCGTGCGAATCGGCGCGACGTACGACGATGCGCACGTGCGGGTCTGGGTCGAAGACGAGGGCCCGGGGGTTCCCGAGATCGAAACCGGAACGATTTTCGAGCGGTTCTATCGCGGTCCGGAACAAGAGCCGGAGCCTGGCGGGTTGGGCCTCGGTCTTTGGATCGTCAAGTCCATCGTGGACCGTCACGGCGGCACGATCAGCGCCCGGCGTGTTGCGGACCGGACTCGCTTCGAGGTCGTGCTGCCGAGGAGACAGGCAGGCGAAGATGACTGAGACCGAAGTTTGCACACCGAGCGCAAGAGCTCTTGCGCCGGGATCTGACGATGCTCACATGATTGCGCTCGCACTATGAAAATTCTGTCCGCCGACGACGACAAGGATCTGCTCGCGCTGATCGCCTTCACGCTCTCGCAGGCGGGATATCTCGTCGTAAAGGCCAGCGACGGTCCGAGCGCGATTCAGGCGTTCGAAACCGAGATGCCCGATCTCGTCATTCTCGACATCAACATGCCGGGTGCGAGCGGATTTCAGGTGTGCGAAGCGATTCGTGCGAAATCGCGTGTACCGGTCATGATGTTGACCGTGCGCGGCGAAGAAGAAGATCTCGTAAAGGCGCTCGAGATCGGCGCAGACGACTATCTGACGAAGCCGTTTAGTCCGCGCACCTTGCTCGCGCGCGTCAAGGCGTTGCTGCGGCGAGCGGGAATGGAAAACGCGATGCCGCTGGCCGCCGGCCGTATTCGTCTCGACATGGATGAGCACACGGTGCAAGTCGGCTCGCAACCGCCGGTGCGATTGACGAAGCTCGAGCTGCGCTTGCTGCAGATGCTGCTCGCAAACGCCGGCCATACCGTGAGCTCGGATCGATTGCTAATGCAGGTCTGGGGCCACAAAGGCTCGGGCGACCGGCAACTCTTGAAACAGCTCGTCCATCGCCTGCGACAAAAGATCGAAGTCGATCCCGCGTCTCCGCAAATGCTGCTGACGGCGCCAGGGGCGGGATACAAGCTCGTCGTCGACTAAGCAGCCTACAAGCGCTGCGCCTGTAGGCTGCGAGTGAAGACTCAACGCTGAAGGCCGAAGGCTGAAAGGAGAGGCGCGGACGGGCTGTCACCTGCGCCCGTATGGTCTCATGCACCGAGCCCACGCCCCGCGCC
>DATCLP010000350.1:0-4085 GCA_036563855.1 Steroidobacteraceae bacterium
ACCTGGATCGTACGAACGGAACCGACCGCGCACCTGCAAGAAGGCCGATCGAGCCTGCATGGAGCCCTGCCGCGAAGAGGCGGCGATCATATCAAACTGCGTCGGAGCGCTCGGTGCGTTCTGACGCCACCCGTGGAATCACGGGCTGTACGGTCGCCGAAGGCCGGCGCAAGCTCGTTGGAACATCCCACATAACACGTTCAGCCTTTCCGATGCTGGAAATCGACGGTTCGTACGGCGAAGGCGGCGGACAGCTCGTGCGGACGTCCGTGGCGCTGGCAGCCGTAACGAACACACCCATTCGCATTCGCTCCATTCGCGCAAAGCGCAAGCCCTCGGGGCTCGCGCCTCAGCATCTGGCGGCTGTGCGGGCTGCCGCCGATCTGTGTCGCGGACACTTGGAAGGCGCAGAGTCTCGTTCCCAGAAGCTCGTGTTCGCGCCGGGTCGGATCCAGGGAGGCTCTTACACGTTCGACATCGGCACGGCCGGCAGCATCACGCTGCTGCTCCAGGCCTTGCTCCCGATGATGGTGTCGGCGCGCCAGCAGTTCAGCCTCCGGGTGATCGGAGGCACGGACGTGCGCGCCTCGCCGCCGTTCGATTATTTCTCGCGCGTGTTCATGCCGCTGCTTTCCAAATTGGGCGTCGCTGCGACGGCACGGCTCGTGCGGCGCGGCTACTATCCGCGCGGCGGCGGCATCGTCGAAGTCGTCGTCGAGCCGAGCGAATTGCAATCCCTCGCTGTCGAGGAACCCGGCACGCTGCTCGAGATCGCCGGCAATGCTCACGTTGCGAACTTGCCGCTATCGATCGCCGAACGGATGCGCGCGAGCGCCTTGGCGTCCTTGACCGGGCGACTTACAACGCGACGCTGCAACGTCGCGGCCATACAAGAAGAATCTGCAGTAGGTCCAGGCGGTGCTGTCGTGCTATGGGCACGGCATGAGCACTGCGTGGTCGGTGCCGCACGCGTTGCCGAACGCGGCGTTCCTGCAGAGCGATTGGGCAGCGAAGCAAGTGCAGAGCTTTGCGCCGACCTGACCGCACGCACGACGCTCGACATACACGCCGCAGATCAGGTTCTCGCTTATCTCGCCCTCGCGATCGATGCCGGCCCCTCGCACTTCACGGTGCGCGAAATAAGCTCGCACGCGCATACCGGAATGTGGCTGATCGAGCAGATGCTGCCGGTTCGGTTTTCGGTCGAACGGCGCGAAGGTTGTTGGCGAGTCGGAGTGACGCACGGTTCGAACTCTTGAAATAGGGCTCGGGGCGTGGGGCCTGGGTCGAGCCCGCCCGTGAATGTGCGTACGCACCGTCGGTCTAGCCGGAATGCACCGGCGTTCGCGTATCGGTACTGTGCGAGCACACGCGTGACAGCTTCAGAGGTGCTCATGCCTGCAGTGCCCACAGGTGCCGCAGCCCGCGGCAATGTCCGCCGATCGACGCGAAAGAAATTGCATCTCCACGAACGGCTCGGGCTACGGCCCGGCGACGCGCTGTTGGTCATCGACGTGCAGCGCGATTACTTGCCCGGCGGCAGCCGACCTGTGCCGGGCGCGGACGAAATCGTCGAGCCGCTCAATGCCTACATCGCGGCGTTCGAAGCCAAAGGCTTGCCTATCCTCATGACGCGGGACTGGCATCCCCCGAATCATTGTTCGTTCAAGAGCGAAGGCGGTCCGTGGCCGCCGCACTGCGTGCAGGACACGGACGGAGCGGATTGGGCAGACGGACTCAGAATCGTCGCCGATGCGAGGATCATCTCGAAGTCCACGGAGCCGACCGTCGAGGCACACTCCGGATTTTCGGGAACCTCGCTGCTCGTCGTGCTTCGCGAGCTCGAAGTGCGCCGACTCTTCGTCGGCGGTCTTGCGACGGACGATTGCGTGTGCGCCACTGTGCTCGACGCGCGTGCTCACGGATTCGACGTCGTCGTGCTTGCCGATGCGATTCGCGGAATCAATGCGCATCCGGGCGACGAGACGCGCGCTCTCTGCGACATGCTCGCAAGCGGCGCAACATTGTTTCATCCGCTGCCCATGCGTCATCCCACGGCGCTTCCGGTCGAGCCGCCTCCGCGCGAGTACGAGACGATCGGTCAGTACGGCTTCTGCAGAACGCTGACCGTGCCGTTCGAGCGGGCCGTCGAACGCGTCATTCAGGCACTGCGCAACGAAGGATTCGACGTTCTCGCCGACATCGACTTCGCGGCTGCATTGAAGCAAACGCTAGGCAGCGAAATTCCGCCCTACCGCATTCTCGATGCGTGCCACGTGGCGCTCGCACAAAGCGCTCTTCAAATCGAGCGGACGATCGGGCTACTCCTGCCCTGCAATGTCGTTGTTCGCGAAGACCTTGCCGGCAAAGTGCACATCGAGTTCTTCGATCCGGATGTGCTCGGCGATCTCGCAGAAAACGACGAAGTCGCAGACATCGCCGCGAACATCAAGGAGAAATTGCTGCGCGTCATGGACGCGGTGTGAGGGAAAAGGGAACAGGGAAGCCTTCAATTCTCAATTCCCTTTTCTCTTACATCTCCACCGGCTCCGCCGGAGATTTCTTCTTCTCCGGAATCTCGGTCATCGTCGCTTCGGTCAGCAGCAGTACGCTCGCCACGGAAACCGCATTTTCGAGCGCGACGCGAACGACCTTCGTCGGGTCGATGATGCCGGCCTCGAACAGATCCACGTAGCGCTTGCGCGCGGCATCGAAGCCGACATTCGAAGCGGACTCGAGCATCTTGCTGACGACGACTCCGCCGTCCACCGCAGAATTCAGCGCGATCTGCCGCGCGGGAGCTTCTAGAGCGCGCTTGAGGATCTGAACGCCGGTTCGCTCATCGCCTTCACACTCCGATTCGGCGCGCTCGACGGCTTCAATACACTTCAACAGCGCGAGCCCTCCGCCTGGAACGATGCCTTCCTGGACTGCAGCCTTCGTGGCGCTGATCGCATCGTCGAGCGCATCCTTCTTCGCCTTCATCTCCGACTCGGACGGCGCGCCCACGCGAATCACTGCAACACCGCCTGCGAGCTTCGCCAGCCGTTCCTCCAGCTTTTCCTTGTCGTAATCGCTGGTCGCTTTCTCGATCTCGCGGCGGATTTGCGCCATGCGTGCCTCGATCGATTTGCGGTCGCCGGCGCCGCCGATGATCGTCGTGTAGTCCTTATCGACGACGACGCGTTTGGCGCGTCCCAATTGCTCGATCGTCGTATCCTCCAGTTTGAATCCCAGCTCGTCGGAGATGAGCTGTCCGTCCGTGAGAACGGCGATGTCTTGCAGCATCGCCTTGCGGCGGTCGCCGTAACCTGGTGCCTTCACTGCGACGCTCTTCAGCACGCCGCGAATTTGATTGACGATCAACGTTGCAAGAGCTTCGCTTTCGATGTCATCCGCGACCACCAAGATCGGCCGGCCGCTCTTGGCCACCTGCTCGAGCAAGCCGATCAAGTCCTTCATGATGTTGATCTTGCGGTCGGTAAGCAGGATGTACGCATCTTCGAGAACGGCCTCCATTTTCTCCGTGTCCGTGACGAAGTACGGCGACAAGTAGCCGCGGTCGAAGCGCATACCTTCGACCACTTCGAGCGCCGTCTCGGTCGTCTTCGATTCTTCGACCGTAATGACGCCCTCGCCGCCGACCTTTTCCATGGCCTCCGCAACCAGCTCGCCGATGCTCTCGTCGTTGTGCGCGGAGATCGTTGCGACCTGCGCCTTTTCCTTGCGGCTCACGACCGGCTTGGACATGCGCCTCAACGCTTCGAACGCAGCCTTTGCACCGCGATCCAATCCGCGCTTGATGTCGATCGCGCTGGCACCCGCTGTGACGTTGCGAACGCCGTCTGCAAAGATCGCCTGCGCGAGTATCGTGGACGTGCTCGTGCCGTCTCCGACGACGTCGCCGGTCTTCTCGGCGGCCTGACGCAACATTTGCGCGCCGAGGTTCTCCTCCGGATCCTCGAGGTCGATTTCCTTCGCGATCGTCACGCCATCGTTGCAAACGACCGGCGCGCCCCATGATTTCTGGATCAGGACCGACTTGGACTTGGGACCCAGCGTGATGCGGACCGCATCCGCAAGCT
>DATCLP010000351.1:0-2983 GCA_036563855.1 Steroidobacteraceae bacterium
CGGCGATGCCCATCGCTTCGATTACCAAGCTCATGATGGCCTTGGTCGTGCTCGAAGCCGGCCAGCCGCTCGACGAGCTCTTGACGATCACCAAGGAAGACCGGCTGATCGATCTCGGCGGGAAGTCGCGGCTTTCAGTCGGTGCGTCTCTCACCCGCGGCGAGTTGCTTCGCCTCGCCCTCATGTCTTCCGAAAATCGAGCAGCGAATGCGCTCGGCCGCAACTATCCAGGCGGTTTGTCTGCATTACTTCAGGCGATGAACGCCAAAGCCAAAGCGCTCGGGATGAAATCCGCGCGATTCGTGGATGCGACAGGCCTTTCGAGCGACAACGTCGCAAGCCCCCGCGATTTGGTCAAGCTGGTCGATGCGGCGGCCCGTCATCCGCTCATTCGCGAATACTCCACCGATACGGACGAAGTCGTCCTCGTCGGCAAACAACTCCTGGAATACCGCAACACGAATCAGCTCGTCGGTAAGCCCGACTGGAACATCCTCGTGCAGAAAACCGGATTCACGAATGCCGCTGGACAGTGCCTCGTGATGAATTCGTTCGGCAAGTACACGCGCGTTGCCGACGCGCGTCGCGTGCGAAGGTGGATGGAGATGACTCAGGAAGGGACGCAACAGCTCGTCGGCGGGCAGGCAAGCTCGCAGGCACGACACGCGAGCCCATGACCGAACCCAGAACCTGGGAACTCGGACGGCGCTGAGGCTATTTCAGGCGCATCCGTCGCAAACGGAGGTGCCTCATGAAAGAGATTCAGCCAACCGCTTCCTACGTCCAGAACCACGAGTTGCTGAGCGCTATGTCTGCCAAGCAAGCCGCGTTACGCGCTCTGTGCTCCCAACATCCCGCCACGGGCTACATCTGGGATTTGCTCGCCACGCCGCAGACCGTCGAAACGCTTTGCAGACGGCTCGCGAATGAGCAGGAGCGTGTCCCGGTGAGCGAAATCCGAGACTCGCTCACGAAGCTGATGCGGGAAGACTTGATTCAAATTTCTCCCGACACCTGACGACGGCCGGTCGTCGGGTTATCGGCAGTCTGACGCGCAACGCGTCAGCCCACCCTCACTCGCCTCGATCGTCGTCGTCCGGCGGACGATCGTTGACGCGACCCCCAGCGAGAATGCCTGGAAGCGCGTAGTTCCCTTCGTGGCAGGCGTATTCGTAGATCGGCTCGTTCGTCAAATAGAACGGCATCTCTCCCGTGAACGAGCGAGTGAACGCGGCCGGATCGTCGACCGTGAATCGATACAGCATCGTGTCCGGCCCGATGCGCGTGAATCGCTCCGTCACTTTCATTTGTGGCGTCGAGCCGCGGAAGCTCTGCTGCTCGTTGAAGTTCGTGGTCTCGACGACGAGCGTGTCGCCCTCCCATCGGCCGATCGAGTCGCCCATCCATTTCTTGATCGCGGGATTGTTGTGCTTGCCGCCCATGCGAACGATGCGGGCGTCGTGCACCATTTCGACGTGGATCAGGACGGCATCCCTCGTCTGCACGATCTGGTAGTGATTGTTGTACAGCACCGGCAGCATCGGCGGTCCGGAGCTCGAGCCGAACGCCAGCAAACAGCGCTCGGCCAGCGTCAGCGTTTCGGGACCGTCGTACCGGCCGCGACCGGCGCGTTGTTTCGCCAGCTCTTGACGTCGTTTCTCGGTGAGCGGAGGCAGCTTGCCGTTGGGCGGATCGATCAAAAGGGAGCTGCGCTTCTGCCCGTTGATCTCGACGACCTTCGACCCACGATCGATCCAGAAATTGTTGTAGCC
The DNA here is from genome assembly GCA_036563855.1 of Steroidobacteraceae bacterium. Classification (GTDB taxonomy): domain Bacteria; phylum Pseudomonadota; class Gammaproteobacteria; order Steroidobacterales; family Steroidobacteraceae; genus Steroidobacter. The sequence continues at coordinate 1,773 of DATCLP010000351.1, forward strand.
GCACCCGAACTCGAACGCGGCCGTGCAGCGCGGCTGCTCCTTGCTCAAGTCAGACGGCTTTCTCGCATTCTGCACGTACTGCGCCTCGGCGTTCTCGATCGCGGCGGCTTCCTCCTCCGTGAGGATCAAGCGATCGCCGAACTGATCGGGCCGTTCGAGCCGAGTCAGCGTAGCGTTCGTCCACACCCCTTGCAGGTCGGGTGTGCCTTCTGAAGTTCGCGGCGGCTGCCACTTACCGCCCGAAGCGGCCTGCGCATGAACCTCGACGGATGCCGCACTCAACACAATGCTCGCGATTGCCGTGGCCAGAATCTGAGAACGCGCAATGCGAAGCGCCATACTTCCCCCTTGTCGTGACACTCGTGTCCGCGCGCGAGTGCCGGGAGGTTACTCTGGGCGAAGGCAAAGAGCGTACAAGCTGAACGTTTCTTTGCGGCAAGCACCGCTCATACGCCATCGGGACGCGTTTGTTCTTCGAGCCTCGCCAGGATCTCCATCGCCTGCGCAGCGTTCTCGCCGCACATTTCCGGAATCGGCTGAAGGCTCGCACACACCTTCGGCCGTTCCGGCTTTCCGAACAAAGCGCACCGCAAATCGTCGGTGAGATGGATGCATCGCACGCCCGCCGGTTTGCCGTTCGGCATTCCGGGAATCGGGCTGGTGATCGATGGAGCGATACAGCAGGCGCCGCAGCGTGGCCGACACTCAAAGGGCCGTTGACAACTCACGGATTCGAGCTCTTTTTGATCAACCCATTGTAACGCTGAAAGCTATCGTCTGTTCCGCCGGCGCATGTTCGGCTCCGCTGGCGATCGTTTTGCCGACTCGCGCGTTTAACACGTACGCATTTAACTCGTCGCCTGCTGCTGGCTTCATCCATGACCGTAGTGAGGCAGCAACTTGTCCGGAGTATGGTCGTGTGGTCCTTCCGCTCGCACCCATTCCGCCGCCGCAGCCGAAGGTTCCCCAGATGTTCCGACCATTGATCGCTTGCACTCGAATCCTCCAGTTGAGCCTGCTGCTCGCAGCGCTGTCGTTTCCATGGGTTGCCAGCCACGCCGATGCGGACGAAGGCAAGAGCAATTTCCGCATGCATTGGGTGAAATCCTCCGAGACGGACCTCACGACGGTGGTTTTCGGGGATTACCAGCCTTCACCCGAATCGAACTACGCAATCTCGATCGATTGGGGGCGTCGCTTCAGCGACACGT
>DATCLP010000352.1:0-10172 GCA_036563855.1 Steroidobacteraceae bacterium
GAGTAACACGCCGAGCTTCGACGCTGCGAGTAGTTGTTCTTGCGGAAACGCCAGATTCGCGATGAAGATGGACATCGTAAAGCCAATGCCGCCCAGGCAACCGACGAGCAACACACCCGGCCACGTAGCGCCGGGCGGTAGCTGAGCCATTTTTGTCCGTACCGCCAACCAGCTCCCGAAAAAGATGCCGATCGGCTTGCCCAGCACGAGCGCAATGGCGACAGCCAGCATGACGCTTTCGGCACCGCCGACGCTCAGGTCGAGCCCGTCGAGACTCACGCCTGCATTCGCCAGCGCGAACAACGGCATGACGCCGTAAGCCACCCACGGATGCAAAGCCATTTGCACCCGAACGACCGGGGGCAACAGCTCCCGCTGCGCGGTACGCAGTTGCTTCAACGACTCGCGAATCTCATCGGACAAGTCGCCCCGAGTTCGCAATCCATCGCTGAGGGTTCTCAATGCACGCGCTGCCAGATCGACCGGCCGTTCGCGCATTCTCAGCGGAACGACTGGGGTCATCAGACCGAGCACGACCCCCGCCAGCGTTGGGTGCGCACCCGTGCGCAGGAGGCCGAACCAAATGAGCGCGCCCGGCAACACATAGGCAAAAGCATTGCCGATACCGATCGTCTGCAAACCGAGCACGAGCAGCATTCCCGCCGCAGCGACGATCAGGCCCGAGTACTCCAGGCCTCCCGAATAGAACAACGCGATGATGATGACCGCCGCGATGTCGTCGATGATCGCCAGCGCGAGCAACAGGATCCGGATCGAAGAAGGAATCGTCTTGCCGAGCAGTGCCAATACGCCGACTGCAAAGGCAATGTCGGTCGCCGTCGGAATCGCCCAACCGTTGCGCAAGGGCGCCTCGTGATTCGCGATCAGGTAGATGATCGCCGGAACGCACACCCCGCCCAACGCAGCGGCCACGGGAAGCGCGGCTGCACGCAGATCGGCGAGCGTACCCTCGTGCATCTCGCGCCGAATCTCCATGCCGACGACGAGAAAGAACACGGTCATCAACGCATCGTTGATCATGAAGTGCAACGACTGCGTGAAGGCGTAATCGCCGATCGCGATCGTGAAAGGCGCGTGCCAGAGGTGGTGGTAGGACTCGGCGAAGGGGGAATTCGCCCAGACGAGCGCCGTCGTCGCAGCAATCAGGAGCACGACGCCGCTGACGGCTTCGATGTGGAGAAATCGCTCGAGGGTGTTGAAAACTCGTTCTGCGACGGCTTGCGCCGGCGGCAAGCCCGCTTGGGCCGAATCTCGATTCACGCTAAAAAACTCCTCCGGCTGGCGGCCCGACCAGCCAATCACCTGTCATCACCTGAGTTGGAGTGAAGACACCCGGCGGGAATTACAGCGTAGGGATCGAGCTCATTCAAGCCTGGCGCGTGCTGCTCGTATCCAGTCATACATCGTGCGAAGCTACGCTCGGGCTGCGGACTTCGAACGAATCTGCATGAACATCGAACGCGCAAGACCGGACGATTTCTCGGCAGTACGTACATTGCTCGAGCGCAACTCGCTTCCGTCGGACGATCTCACGCCACGATCGCTCGAGCTGTTCCGAGTTGCGCGGGATGCGACTGGGGTCGTCGGTGCCGTCGGCCTAGAGCGGCATGGTAACTACGCGTTGCTGCGATCGCTCGTCGTCGATGCGGAACATCGCGACCGTGGCTTGGGCAGCCAGCTCGTTGCTTCTGCGGAAGCACTAGCGACGCAACTTGGACTCCGCACGATTTATCTGTTGACGACCACGGCGGCCGACTTCTTCGCTGCACGCGGTTTCCGCGCCGTGCCCCGCGACAGCACCCCAGACGAGATCAAACGGACATCCGAGTTTGCATCGCTTTGCCCGTCGACAGCGGTCGTGATGACCAAGGAAGTCTAGGGCGCAAGCCCACCTCCGCCCGCGAAAGTAGGGAGACTTGCGCGCCCCGCTTCTACCTTCAGCCTTCAGTCTCAGGTCAATTCCGCCCTGCACCGCGGAAGAACATCCTGAAAACGCAGCGGTGCGGTCCGGTCATGGCAGTGTTCGAAAATTCGTTCACACTTCCCGACAAATCCAGTTGCCGCACCCGAATTGCAAACGATGCCGAGGCGTGCCGCGCATATTGACGCTCGCACCAGTCGCCACGCATGATCACCGGTGCGAGCGCACCCACGCTTGCACAACAAGACCTGGGCACCACGAGCCGTCGTGGTGACACTTCAACCGCCACGTTGAGTGACGCACGCACCTGAGCACTGCGCGACGAAAAGTTGCGCGGCTCGGGCGGCTGCGCATACGAAAACTGTCGCCTTGCGCTAACACGATGGATCCAACTTCGAAGCGTAACGAGGACGCGCTAGGTCCTTGGGGTCGGCGCGGCGTGTCGATGAAGGCGACGGTCAACGAGATTCGTTACCTCGCACGCGCACACCGACTGACCGGCGAGAACCGCTTTCTCAAGGAGGCGCGGCAAGGACTCGATTTTCTGCTCAAGGCGCAGTATCCGAGCGGCGGATGGCCGCATTCGTATCCGCACTTTCGCACCCGCTACGATCGCTATGCGACCTTCAAAGACGACGAAATGGTCGACATCATGCGGTTGCTGCACGAAGTGGCGACAGGCGAGGAGTTCGAGCCGTTCGGGGCGGAACGCAGGGCCGCGGCGCAAAGCGCGTTCGACAGAGGCATCGGTTTCATTCTCAAGAGCCAAGTCGTCGTCGACGGCAAGGCGACGGTGTGGGCTCAGCAGCACGATGAAACGACGCTCGAACCGCGATCTGCGCGCTCCTTCGAACCCGTCGCGCTGAGCGCAGGCGAAAGCGCCGGCGTGCTCGCTCTTCTAATGAGCATTCCGAATCCGAGCCTCTCGATCATTCGCGCCATTCATAGTGCAGCTGCATGGTACGCGGCGGTAAAGATCGAAGGGCTGCGCGTCGAGCGCACGGCCGACGATTGCGTCGTGCGAACCGACGCGAGCGCGCCGCCCATTTGGGCCAGGTTTTATCAGATCCGCACGAATCGCCCGATTTTCGCCGGCCGCGACGGCATCGTGCGTTTTCGGCTCGCCGACATCGAGCGCGAACGCCGCATCGGCTACACCTGGTACGGCAACTGGGGTGCAGCCGTGCTCGAGCAGTACGCGATCTGGAAACGGCTCACCGAGCCCGCCTGAGTCCGTTCAACGGCGCTTGCCGTCGACCAGCACGAAGGCGATTCGCGCAATGCTGTCGGAGCGGTTCGCCCACGCGTGATTCGTTCCGCGCTGAATCAAGATGTCGCCCGCTTTCATCACGGTCTCGCCCTCGTCCATGATCGCAACGAGCTCACCCTGCAACAGAATCGCGTAATCGACCGTGTCGGTCATGTGCATGCCGGGATGGCGGTCGAGCGATTCTTCATGGCGCGTCGCATCCGGAAACATCGCGGCAAACACGGCTGCCGTCTGTGCGCGACGCTCCTCCGGATCCTTGCTCTCGGGCGGGATATCGATGACACGCAGCACGGTGCCGCCTTTGGGAGGCAGCACACCGCGGTGCTCGGCGATCGTATCGGGCGCGTCGACAGGCGCATCCGGACCCAACGTGCGCCAGATATTGGTATTCCGATAACCGGGTCTTGCCGGAAACGTCAGGACCGCAGGCGATTCGCCATCTTGTTCTATGTACGAGCGGCCCTCCGCATTGGTGCCGGTCTCGATGCGTCGAACGGGAGGCAATGGCTTCGTCATGGGCGTTCTCGTGTTGTTGTGATCCCGCGCTCGAGCATAACGGAACGCGAGTAAGAACGTTGCTGCTACCGGCACGCACAATCCGGCAGCGGAGATTGCGTGCCCGTCCTGTCGTTTGTGCGTCGAATGCCCTGCCCGGTTCAACGCGCGAAACGCCCGACCCAGTCGACGTACGCGTCCATCCAGCCCTGCAAGAATTTCTTCGTGTCGGCGTTGGCGATATCGCCGTTCGCATCGAAGAACTCGTCGTCGACGTGCAAGAACACTTCCGGCTGACCCAATGTCGGCACATCGAGATAGGCCAGGGTGCCGCGAAGATGCTGCTGCGCGACGGCCGTGCCGATGGCACCGATGGATGCGCCGAAAATGCCTGCGGGTTTGCCCGCCCAAGCGTTTTGACCGTACGGTCGCGAAGCATGGTCGATCGCATTCTTGAGCACGCCGGGCATCGAGCGGTTGTACTCGGGCGTCGCGAACATCAAGCCTTGCGATGCGCGGATGTCGGCTTTCAGGCGAGCCACGGTCTCGAAAGGCTTCGTCTCCTCGTCCTGGTTGTAGGGCGGCAAGTCGGCGATCTGCAATTCCTTGAATGAGAATTCCTTAGGCGCTAACCGTTGCACGGCGTGCGCCAACCGTCGGTTGTACGAATCGCGGCGCAAACTGCCGATGATGACTGCGATTTGAATGCCCATGGGAATCTCCTACGCGCTGGCATCACCCATGAGCGAACGCGGTCCGTCGCGTGAGGTTCCTTGGCACGACACCGCATCGCGCCGGAACCGCGCCTCGTTCGCTCCGTTTGCCTTTACCGATCCACCGATCGGAAACGAACGCAACCTACGAGGAGCACATCATGGCATTTCGAGATCTTTGGCGCGGCGGACACGAGCGCGAGCGGCGCCGTTGGCAAGGCCGCGAACAGGACGATCGCCGCGATTTCGGACGACCGAACTACGCCGGCGATGAAGAAGGCTTCCGCCGACGCGGATGGCGCGAAGGCAGCGATTATTACGGCAACGATCCGGAGCGCTATTCGGATCGCGGTTACGGTTTGGGGTCGGGCAGCGAGTTCTATGGACGCGAGCGCTATCGAAGCGACGAAGACGATTGGCGCGATCGCTCGGGCAGCTATGGCGAATTCGACGAGGATCGCCGACGCGCGTCGTTTGGCGATCGATCGCAGGACACCTACAGCCAAGGACTCGGGTCGTTCGGCCGGCCGCGTTATCAATCAGGCGACAGCGACTATGGGCGACGCGGACGCGAAGACGATGAGCGGCGCTGGGGGGACGATCGTGCTGGGCACGGCCTATATCAGACAGGAATGGGCACCTACCGCGGGCGCGGGCCGCGTGGGTACAAACGCTCCGACGAGCGCATTCGCGAGGATGTGTGCGAGTGCCTGACGGAGGACGATTACATCGATGCGACTAACATCGAGGTACAGGTGAAGGACGGCGAGGTAACCTTGAGCGGCACCGTGAACACGCGCGAGGAGAAACGGCGTGCGTGCGATCTGATCGAGGATCTTCCAGGCGTCAAGGACGTGCACAACAACCTGCGTGTCGGCGCGGGGATGCAAGGGACACAGACGAGCGCGACGGAACAGCAGCAAGCCACGGCGGGAACGCGCCCGCCTCCGCAGACTCCGCAAGGCTCTCGACACTAGCCGTCGAAACTGCAAGCGCCTGCGACGCATCCGCCGCAGGCGCTCTCTTGCCTTAGTCTCCGACGAAAACTTGCCCAGCGCGCATCACGAATATCGGTCGCTCGGTTGCAGTGATGTCGTTCAAGACGTTGCCTTTCACGGCAACGATGTCTGCCGCCTTACCCGGCTCGAGCGAGCCGATCTCCGAATCGAGCCCCAACAGCTTCGCGGCGCCTTGGAAGCTCGTCATCAGAGCGTCGGCTGGCGACATTCCGAGCTCCGTGAGCAACGCGAATTCCTTCGCATTCATCCCGTGCGGGGAAACTGCGGAATCCGTGCCGAACGCGATCGGAACACCGATCTTCAAGGCTACTTTCATCATCGTTCCATGCGCTGCTGCAGCGGCGCGCGCTTTCTCGGCGATCGCCGGCGGATAGCCTGCGGCCTGCTTCTCGACCCAGTACACCGCGAGCCGCGTCGGCACCAAATACGTGCCCTTGCTCTTCATCAGCTTGAGCGTCTCTTCGCTCAAGAAGCTTCCGTGCTCGATCGAGTCGACCCCTGCTTCGACCGCCATGCGCGCAGCAAGATCGCCATGGCTATGCGCCGCCACCTTCTTTTTCCAGGCGTGCGCTTCAGAGACGATCGCGCGCAATTCCTCCGGCGTGAGCTGCGGCACATCGACCGGATCGGCCTCGGACAGCACGCCGCCCGAAGCGCAGATCTTGATTACGTCCGCGCCCCATTTCATTTGATAGCGCACGGCTGCCCGGCATTCGTCCGCGCCGTTGCAGACACCTCGCTGCGGTCCGATCGGCGCGATCAAGTCCGGCGGGAACGGGCCTTGGTCGCAGTGACCGCCCGTCGAGCCGATCGAATGCGCTGCTGCAACGATGCGCGGTCCGACTGCGATCCCGTCTCGAATTGAATTGCGCAGACCCACATCGATGAAGTCGCTTGCGCCGAGGTTACGAATCGTCGTGAAACCGGCCTCGAGCGTTCGTCTCGCGTACATCGCGGCGTAGAGCGACTGCTCGACAGGAAATCGATAGATTTCCGCATGAAAGCCGCGGTAGAAATCCTGCGCCAACTCGCCCGCGACATGTGCGTGCGCATCGATGAAACCGGGCATGAGGGTTGCATCGCCCAAGTCGATGATCCGAGCGTTCGCCGGCGCGGCGGCTGCATCGCCGACCGATACGATCTTCCGATCCTGCACGACGACCACGCCGTTTTGAGTTAGACGACCGGACTTGCCGTCGAAGAGATAGGCCGCCTTGAGCACGATGGCGGGCGGCGGAGCAGGCTCTGCGGCGTGAGCCCCAACGGTGATGACCGATCCGATCGCCAATACACCCAATGCGTTACTGATTACAGATCGCATCTTGTTTTCTCCCTGGTGGCCTGACGCGACGATACCGCGAATTGCGGCCCCGGCAAGCATAAGGGGGCTCTTGCGCTCGGGAAATGCATCGACGGGGCGATGCAGTCTTGCAGCCACAGCGCCATTGCGGTCACGCCGCGCCGGGTTGTAGGCTTCTGCGTTCCCTCGCCACTTCAGATGGAATCCTCATGGCAGCAATCGTTCTCGATGGCAAGAAGCTTGCGCGCGAGCTGGAAGCCGAGCTCGCCGTGCGTGTGCAGAAGATCAAGGAACGCGCCGGCGTCACGCCGGTGCTCGCGACGATTCTCGTCGGCGACGATCCCGCCTCTGCGACGTACGTGAAAATGAAGGGCAATGCGTGCGAGCGCATCGGCATGGAATCGCGCCGAATTCATCTTCCGCAGAACACGACGACCGAAGAGCTGCTCGCGCAGATCGACGAGCTCAATGCCGACAAGCGAGTCCAGGGCATTCTGCTGCAACATCCCGTTCCTTCGCAGATCGACGAGCGGAAGTGCTTCGACCGTATCGCGATCGAAAAGGACGTGGATGGCGTGACCGTACTCGGCTTCGGTGCGATGTCCATGAACGAGCCGGCGTATGGATCCGCAACTCCGGCGGGCATCATGCGTCTGTTACGGCATTACAAGATCGAGATCGAAGGCAAGCACGCGGTCGTCGTCGGCCGCAGCCCCATCCTGGGTAAGCCTGTTGCGATGATGCTGCTCAATGCCAATGCGACGGTGACGATCTGCCATTCGAAGACGAGAAATCTGCCGGATTTCGTGCGACTTGCGGACATCATCGTCGGCGCGGTGGGCAAGCCTCAATTCATCAAAGGCGATTGGATCAAAGAAGGTGCCGTCGTCGTCGACGCCGGCTATCACCCGGGCGGTGTCGGCGACATCGAGCTCTCCGCGGTCGTCGATAAGTGTTACGCGTATACGCCCGTACCCGGCGGCGTCGGCCCGATGACGATTGCGACGCTGATGGCGCAAACGGTGGAAGCGGCGGAAAAGCACCTTCGGTGAATTGAGAATTGAGAATTGAGAATCTAGTTGATAGTTGACAGCGGATAGTTGATAGCGAGCGTGCCGCGCGACAACCCTCACCCGCACGCATCCGCTCTGCGCGCCTCTCCCCAAAGGAGAGGCAAACGTTTAGTGCTCCACTCGTCCGGCTGTCACCTGTCCTGTAGCCTCTCGCCTCGCGTTCAGCTCTTCATGCCCACGCCCCGAGCCCCGAGCCTCAAGTCCTCTTTCTCAAACAGTTGTAGATATCGGTCGCAGCGATCGCGGCGTGGCCCATCGCGACGCAAATTTGATTGAGCTCGTTTACGACATCGCCTGCCGCGTACAAACCGGGAATGCTCGTGCGCTGATGCGCATCGACTTCCAGATAGCCGCTGTCGAGGCAACGCGCACCGAGCGCGACAGCAAGATTCGAACGTACATTGCTGCCGAGTGCCGGATACAGCACTTCGATCGAATGCTCGCTGCCATCGGCGAGCACCACGGCGATCTCATCGCCGTCGATCGCAAGGTCTGCGACGACTTCATCGTGCAGACCGATGCCGGCTTCGTCGAGCGCGTGTCGTTGGGAATCGTCGATGTCCGACGGTTCGCTCAAGAACACGGTGAGCTCGTCGGTATAGGGGCGCAAGAATAGCGCCTTCTCGATCGCCTTGTGCGCAGGTCCCAGGACGGCCACAGATTTGCCGATTGCTTCATATCCATCGCACACAGGGCAGAGTCGCACATGGCCCTCTCGAATTGCGGTTCGCAGATGCTCGAGCTGCGGTTGAACGTCGACGATGCCCGTAGCGAGTAAGACCAGACGGCTCGCGACGTCTCGTTCGCTCGTGCGCAGCTCGAATCGGTCCGGCGTGCGCTCGATCGAAGTGACTTCCTCGGGCACGATCGTCACGCCGTAATGCTCGGCTTGCTCGCGCAATCGTCCGAGCAACTCCTTGCCGGGAATGCCGTGCGGATATCCAGGACAGTTGTGCGAGCGGGGAATCAGCGCCAGCCGGCTGTCGCCTTTGTCGAAGACGACGATTCGGCGCCGATAGCGCGCAAGATAAATCGCGGCGGTCAGTCCGGCCGGACCGCCGCCGACGATGGCACATTCCAGAGTCATGCGAACGCCTCTTGATGCTTGGCTGAACATCAACGCGAGCCGGGCGCGAAAGTTCGCGATCGGACTCGTGGATGGCCTTTGCTCAGTCGGCGCTACGGTCAGCGTGATGCCTTGCTTGCACTCGAACGAAGGAAACGCACGATGCTCTCGTGCAGCTTGGACGCAAGCGGAAGAGACGGATCTTGATAGGAAGCGAGCTGCTTGGCCTGGTCGTTCGGCACGAGCTTCAGAACATGATTCATGCCTTCGACGATGACGAGCTCCGCAGACGGCTGGGCCTCCTGCAACGCCCGCGCGGCCGTGACCGGAACTTGAATGTCCGTATCGCCTTGCACGATCAGACAGGGTACGCGCAGCTTCTTGATCTCCTCCGTGGGTACGACTTTGAACCAATCGATGAGATACGGCTGCACGCTCGGTCGATACAGAACCATGAGCTGCGGCGGAACGTCTTGCACCGTCTCGCCGCCTTCGAGCGCCACCAGGATTTCCTCGCTCTTGCTCGCAAGCGCTGGCGGTAATCGTCCAGCGAGCTGATCGCGCAGTCCTTGCGCCGCGGGTTTCGCCGGACCGGCAATGGAGATATATGCGTCGACCGCCTCGTGTTGAGCGGCTAGCAAACCGATCGTTGCGCCTTCGCTGTGGCCGATCACGGCGATGTCGGCAAATCGTTTGTCGGCCGCTAGTAGGCCGATCCAGGCCTTCGCATCGTTGACTAGGTCGGTAAAGACGATATCGGATTCGTTCTCGAGCGCAGCAGCGCTCTCGCCAATGCCGCGCTTGTCGTAGCGCACCGATGCGATGCCGCTCGCCGCCAGCGCGTCGGCCAAGAGCTTGAGACTGTCGTTCTTGGCCATGGGGCTATTACCGTTCCGGTCGGTCGGCCCGGAGCCGGCAATGATCAGCGCCACGGTGCGTGCTTGACCGGTATCCGGCAGCATCAAAGAACCGCGCAGCTCGCCCGTGGGCGTGCTGAGCGAAATCGGCTGATCGGTGCTGGCCCAGGCGGACGAAGTTGCGGCGAGCAAAGCGCACGCCTGTATGAAGCGCAGTACTGAACGCGGCATATGACTCCCTCGGCGCCCGTGCGCCAAGGGTAATACACTGGAGCTGGGTGAAATAGAAAAAGAATCGCGTTAGCGATTCCGACTCCCCCTCTCCCTTGGGGAGAGGGGCTGGGGGTGAGCAACTGTGTTAGCGGTCAAGCGGTTTGATGCAGCTGCTCATTCCAAGCGGTGCGATCTCGAGCCATCGCGTTGAGGATCGTCAGCAG
>DATCLP010000353.1:0-4018 GCA_036563855.1 Steroidobacteraceae bacterium
ACGCGCTCGAGCACCTCCATACGTTCGCCATGCTTGATCATCGATGCGCCGTCCAGCTCCGTCACTTTGACGAGCGGCGAGTACGGATACTGGCGCAGGAGGGACGCGTACAGCTCGAGCTGACGTGCAAGATCGCTTTCTATCATGGCCTGCTTCGGCGTCGCGAGCAGTGCGAGCGCAAGCAGATTGATGGGCGTCACGCAGGCAGCGCTGTTGATGTTCTTCATGATCCGCACGGCGAGATCGTTCACCGCCGGGTTGAGCCATGCCGGCCGTTCCTCGCGCTCGACCGTGCCTGGTTTGCGGTCCGGGGCATGACGCGCAAGGACGTCGTCCAGGTGGATCGGCTCGCCGAAGCTCACATGCACCTTGCCGAAGCGTTTGCGCAGCGCGGGCAGCGCACGCAGCATGCCCATGATCGATTCTTTTTCTTTCGGCTTGCCGGACAGCTCGCCGATGTACGTCTTGCCTTCAACGAGGCGTTCGTAACCGAAGTACACGGGCAGAAATACGAGCGGACGGCGAGGATCGCGCAGGTAACTCCGCACGGTCATCGAGAGCATGCCGGTCTTCGGTTGCAGTAGCCGACCCGTGCGGCTTCGACCGCCTTCGACGAAATACTCGATGGAATGGCCGCGCGCCATCATCAGGCCGAGATATTTCATGAAGACCATCGTGTAGAGCGAATTGCCCTTGAAGCTGCGACGCATGAAGAACGCTCCGCCTCGCCGCAGGATGCCGCCGATGATCGGTATGTTCAGGTTGATGCCGGCCGCGATGTGCGGAACGGCATAACCCTGGAAATAGATCGTGTACGAGAGCAGCAGGTAATCGATGTGACTGCGATGGCACGGCACGAAAATGACTTCGTTGCCTTCGCTGATCTTTTGCAGTTTTTCGAAATGGTGCAGCTCCACGCCGTCGTACAGACGTGTCCACAACCAGCGCAACACGCGCGCGAGCAATGCAATGACGATGTGCGAGTAGTTCGAAGCGATCTCTGCCGCATACTGCTGAGCGATCTTCAGCACCTCGCGGCGCGAGAGATTCTTCGCGCGCATCTCGTCGCGCATCGCGCGACGCACTGCCGCTGTGCGCAACACCTGAATGGCGATCGTCCGCTGGTGCGAGAGGTCCGGTCCGATGGCGGCCGCTCGCTGACGGTTGAGTGCCGTGCGCAGCGTGCGGTTGACGCGCCGGACCGCACGAGACGCATCCGCCCCTTCATCGACGAGCTGACGCAGGGAAATCGGCTCGCCGAACTGCACGAAAAGGTTGCGGCCGTTCACGATGACGGACAGGAAGCGCCGGAAACGCCCGACCCTATCCCACGTTTCGGAGAGCAGCAGCTTCAGCCACGAGCGCTCGTGTTGCGGCGCGCGGCCCCAGAAGACGCTGACGGGCACGAGATCCACTTCTAACGTCTTGTCGATGCTCGCAGCGCGCACGAGCTGACGAAGCGACGGCGAGATGCGCCGGTCGATGCGATCGCCCCAGAAATCAGCGAAACGCTCGAGAAAGAACACGCATAAATCCGGCAGCGGCGGTTTCAGCGCCTGCGACGGCGAAGGCAATCGATGCGATTCGGCGACCTTTTCAAGGACGATGAGGTCGGCGACGCCGTGCATTTCGAGCACGTACACGATCGGACGCGGTTGCCGGCCGAGGCGCGCAGTCACATCCTCCGGCAGCACATGAGGCCGTGCCCAAAGCGCCAGCGGACGGCGCAAGAGCGCGAGCAGCACGCGATCCCAAGCGGAAAGATCGGCCATCAGTGTTGGTTATTCTATTCTTGCGAGCGCGGTCGACTCGCCCGCTGACTTTAATGATTACCTTCGGCTGCTTCCAACGCGCGATCGAGGTCCTGCTTGTGCTGCATGGTCGTATCCTCGACCGAGCGAGCCCGGTCCATCGTGCCGACCGTGGGGCCGAATACCGTCTCGCTGACCGGCGGCGCATCCGAGCCTTGCTCCTGGCTTCCGCACGCCGCGAACGCGAGACAGGCGAGCAGCGCTGACAACGTTCGATGAGCGATCATGCCGGGCTCCTCTGCGAGTGAGTGCGGCGCGGATGATGCTACGCTGCAGCCATGGCCGCAATCGCAGCGCCCGGGCGCTCAACTCCGCAGCACGCGGCCGAGGAATGCGTCGAGCAGCTCGCAAATTTCCGGGATGCAGCTCGTCAGCCGATGATCGGAATCGAGCACGTACAACGCCGTGCGATATGTGCGTGCGAACCGGATGCTGTTCTCGACCGGGACGACGGTGTCGTTCCAACCATGAACGATCGCGATCGGGCATTGCGCAGGCGTCGGCGTGTATTGCTCGAAACCTTTCATGAAGAAGGCCGGCGCGAGCAAAAACATCGCACGGGTCGGAATCTCAGCCGACACTGCTGCCGAAACGTGACCACCGAGACTCGATCCAATCAGGATCGGCGGCTGATCGAGCGTCCGGCAGAACTCGAGCGCTTTCGCCACACGCGCCATCGGATCGTCGATGCCGCGATAGTCGATCGATTCCACTCGCAAGCCATGCCGTTGCGCGACTTCGGACATCGCGACGATCTTGGGACTCCAAGGTACGCCGTCCTTGCCGTGAGAAAACACGACAGTCGTCCTATTCATGGAGCTGCGAGCCGTCTTTGTCGTCGCGACGCGCGTCGGGCTGCAAAGCGCTGAAGTCGAACACGCTCGGATCGGCCAAGTGGGAGAGCACGACGTTGCGCAGACTGGAGAAAATGGATTCGGTGCGTCCCGGGTAACGCTGCTCCCATTCGCGCAGCATCTTCTTGATCTCGGCACGCTGCATGTTTTCCTGCGAGCCGCACAACGAGCATGGGATCAATGGGAAATTTCGCGCGCGGGCGTAGCGCTCGATGTCGCGCTCGGAAACATAGGCGAGCGGCCGGATCACGATATGACGCCCGTCCTCCGACTTGAGCTTGGGCGGCATCGCCTTCAGCTTGCCGCCGAAGAACATGTTCAAGAACAACGTCTCGACGATATCGTCGCGGTGATGTCCGAGCGCGATCTTCGTAATCCCGTTCTCCGACGCGAACCGGTACAGCGCACCGCGGCGCAAGCGCGAGCACAAGCCGCACATCGTCTTGCCTTCCGGGATCACCCGTTTGACGACGCTATAGGTGTCCTGCTCGATGATGTGAAACGGCACGCCGAGCGCAGTGAGGTACTCCGGCAGGACGTGCACCGGAAATCCCGGCTGCTTTTGATCGAGATTGACCGCGATGAGCTCGAAGTGCACCGGCGCCGAACGCTGCAGCGACAGCAGAATGTCGAGCATCGTGTACGAGTCCTTCCCTCCGGACAGGCACACCATCACGCGGTCGCCGTCCTCGATCATCCGAAAGTCTTCGATCGCCTTTCCGACCAGCCCGCGCAAATGCGCTTGCAGCCGTTTGAAGTTGTTCGAGGGGATATGGGGGAGGGAGGACATTTGGGGCTTGGGGCTACGGTTGAATACCGAGCGACAACAACCGACTATCGGCTTCCGTTGGAAAGAGCGAGAAAGGCTATCACGAGCTCTGTCCTGAAGAATGGTTGGCCGTGTCATACGCCTTCCTTCTTGCTGGCCCCTCGCCCCGGACCCCGAGCCCCGCGCCCTACTCTTCCAAGTACTTCCCCTCGATATACCTCAACCACGCTGAAGCTGAGAGAGGTTTGCCGGTTGCTTTGCGAATGAGATCCGGCGTGCTGAGGCTCGCGCCGAGACTGTGTACGTTCTCGCGCAGCCAACCGAACAGTCCGCTGAATTCCCCGGCGGCAATCTCATCGTCGAGCTCGGGGCGAGCGTTACGCAAACTCTCGTAGAGCTGGCCGGCAATCACGGCGCCGATGGCGTACGAGGGGAAATAGCCGAACGAGCCGACGGCCCAATGCACGTCCTGGAGGCACCCTTCCGCATCGTTGGCCGGGCGAACGCCGAGACGGTCCTGGATCCGCGAATTCCAAGCTTCCGGCAAGTCCTTCACTTTCAGCTCGCCGCGCAAAATCTCTTTC
>DATCLP010000354.1:0-19630 GCA_036563855.1 Steroidobacteraceae bacterium
GACTGGGACACGCCGTCGGCGATGCGGCGCTGCGCGAGAGCGCGCTCTTGATGCAACAGCATTGTCGGGAAACGGACTTGGTGGCGCGCATAGGCGGCGAGGAATTCGCGCTCGTGCTGCCGGCAATGAGCCGCGACGGTGCGCTCGAGTTCTGCAACCGTCTTCGAACCGCCATTCAATCCCACGATTGGCAGCGCGTTCACCCCGAGCTTTCGGTGACGATCAGCATCGGGCTTGCTCAGTGGGATGGCACGTGCGAGCTGTCCGAGTTGCTCGAAGCCGCAGATACTCAGCTCTATCGCGCGAAGAGGGCGGGGAGGAATCAGGTGGCGTGTGGGTTGTGATTCGTTCGTACCGAAAGGGGACACGGGAAAAGGGAATCGGGAAAAGGGAACTGTGCGGCGCGCCAAGCTTGACTCGAAAATGCAGAATGACGACCTTGATCACGAATCACGCATCACGAATCACGACGTAAACCATGTTGAAACGCCCCCGCTGGCCGCAAGGAACAGTCGTCATTCTCGAGCACGAATCGCGCGTGCTCAAAGACAATCCGCTCGGCGATCCGCATGTGCGGCGCCTGGCCGTGTGACTGCCCCCGCAATACGACCTGCATCGCAGTAAACGCTTCCCCGTGCTCTTCGACCTAGCGGGTTTTACCGGTTCGGGGCTCGCTCACATCGGCTGGAAGAACTTCAGCGAGAACATTCCGGAGCGGGCTGCGCGGCTCGTGCACGAGAAGCGCATGCCGCCGGTCATCCTCGTGTTTCCCGATTGCTTCACTGCACTCGGCGGCAACCAGTACATCAACTCGTCCGCGATCGGCCGTTACGCCGACTATCTGACACGTGAGCTAGTACCGTTCGTCGACCGCGAGTTTCGCACGCTTGCCTCGCGCGACCATCGCGGGTGCTTCGGCAAGTCCTCAGGCGGTTATGGCGCGTTCATTCACGGCATGAAATACCCGCATGTGTGGGGAGCGATCGCAAATCACTCCGGGGATGCGTACTTCGAGTTCGTCTACGGGCACGATTGGCCGAATACTCTGACGGAGCTTGCCAAGTACCGGGATCCGCCGTTCACGGAGGGCCGCTACGATGCGGCGAAAATGTCGAGGAATACGGGCCGCGGGCTCGACGACGGCCGCGTGCGGCGCTTTCTCCAAACCGTCTGGCGCAAGCATCGCCTATCGATGGCCGAAGGCCACGCGTTGATGAATTTGTGCATGGCCGCCACCTACGATCCCGATCCTCGCGCACCGAACGGCTTTCGCTTGCCGTACGACCTCGAAACTGGCGAGCTGCTGCCGGAGCGCTGGCGGCGTTGGCGCGAGCACGACCCGATCAATCTCGTGTCGCGTTACGCGAAGAATCTCAAATCGCTGCGCGGCATTTTCATCGACTGCGGCTGGCGCGATCAGTACCACATTCAGTACGGCACCCGCATCCTGTCGAAGCGTCTGCAAGCCGCAGGCATTCCGCATCGCTACGAAGAGTTCGACGATACGCACTCCGACATCGACTATCGCCTCGATGTGTCGTTGCCGTTCTTGCTGAAAGCGCTCAAATAGCGCCGAACGCGCAATGGAGAATTGAGAATCGAGAATTGTTAATCGGCGACACCGAAGTCAGTAGAGATTGGATACCGATGTCTAGTTGTTACTAGAAAATCAAATCGAAGACGCCGATAACGACCAGCAAGCCGATGAGAAAGATGATGCCGACGATCCAACCGAGAATCTTGAGCATGGTCGCCCCAACTTCTTGAAGTGCTCGAGAAAGACGTCGGATGTCCGTTTGCGGTTCCCGCAGGAGTCGTTTAGTGAGTAGTAGATGACACTCTCCTTTCCCTATTGTCGTGACGGTTCTTCCTACACGCGCCGATTGGGGGCTTCCTACAGTTTTCGCCGCTTCAGGTTTGTCCTGAGGATCGAAGCGTAATCCCGCTGACAGTCTTGCTTCGATCGTCGATCTAGAGTGCACGCAAGCAACGCGGGTGTTCCAATAACGAAGAGCAATCGACGAAGAGCGCGACCGGTCGAATAAGGCGAAGCCAGCCGGATAAGACGGCTCGACTTGCGGCACTGCTGTTACCAGCAGTGCCGTCCTTGTTTCCCGCTAATTCTCAATTCTCCATTCTCAATTGCGACGCTGAGCAGATGCACTAGTGTGCGTGCGTCGCCGCCATTTGCGTTACTTGCGCCGCGAAGATCATCCAGACGCCGAACACGAACATCGCGGTGCCGGTCGCGTGTTTGAACCAGGGTTGTCGGCTCAAGTTGGGAACCGTGCCGGCCAAGAGGGTGCTCGACAGCATCGACGGAAGAGTGCCCAGGCCGAACGCGACCATCACGGCGGCGCCGGCGGCTGCACTGCCGGCGGCGAATGTTATCAGCACCATCGAATAAACCAGGCCGCACGGCAGCCAGCCCCATAGCAGGCCGAGTGCGAGATGACCGGGCCAATGGTTGCTGTTCGAGGCCCGTTTCGTGAGCGGCTGGAGTTTCGTCCAAAGTCGAGCGCCGAGGCGTTCCAACGGCGCGAACGCGTTCCAGCGCGAGAGGATGCGAATTGCGATCAAGATCGTGAGCACGCCGGCCGCCGTTCGCAGTACGCCTTCGAAACGGGTGAGACTCAAAGCCCAGTGAGCCGAATGACCGAACGCACCGCCGATAGCACCGATCGTTGCATAGCCGAGCACGCGGCCGATTTGATACAGGCTGGCGAGCGCGAACGCCTGCATCGGCGAGCCGCCCTGCATGCGCGCGCGAACCCCGAGCGCGCCTGCCATGCCGCCGCACATGCCGAAGCAGTGTGCGCTGCCGGCGAGTCCGGCGACGAATGCAGCAGTCAGGGTCAGAGTCAGCATGTGCGGGACCTACTTGTCGCGAGTCGAGATCGTTTCTTGATCTTCCAACGCATCCCACCCGGGCGAGTCGAGATCGTCGAATTGACCGGCATCGACCGCCCAGAAGAATGCCCAGCAGCCTGCTGCAACCAGGATCAGCGTGAGCGGGATCAGAACGTACAGGATTTCCATGTCGTGAGCTCCTCTAAGCGGACGTCGCGAGCGCCGCGGGGGCCGTGCGCGCAACTTGCGCATTGCGAGCGGACTGACGCGGCAGCAGCCGCAGCGCATTCAAGAGCACGAACAGCGAGCTTGCGGACATCCCGAGCGCTGCAGCCCAAGGCGGGATGTAGCCGAGGGCAGCGAGCGGCAGCGCGCTGAAGTTGTACAGCCCGGCCCATAGCAAGTTCTGGCGGGCGATCTTCGCCGTGCGGCGCGCCGTTCGAATGACGCCGGCGAGCGCCGAAGGACGCTCCGAAACGAAAATCACATCAGCGGCTGCGAGCGCAAGCGCCGCGCCGCGGCCCATTGCGATCGATACATCGGCAGCGCCGAGGACGGGCGCGTCATTGATGCCGTCGCCGACCATCGCGACGCGCTTGCCTTGCGCGTGCAGCTCGTGCACGCGCGAGAGCTTTTGCTCCGGCGTACGACGTGCGAAGAAGCTCGTGATGCCGCAATGCTTGGCGACCGAGGCTACCGCTGCGCTGCCGTCGCCCGACAGAATTTCGCTGTCGATGCCGATCGAGCGAAGCTTCTCGATCGCAGCAGGGCTGTCTTCGCGCAAGGCGTCGGAGAGCGTGAAGACTGCCAACGCTTCTCGCTCGTCGCCCAGCACGATTGTCGTGCCATCGAGGCTCTCGCGTGTGCGCGGTACGGCTGCACCGCGAAGTTCGGCGGCGAAGGCGGCAATACCGATGCGATAGCGCTTACCGTCGATCGTGCCTTCGATGCCGAAGCCGGGCACGGTCTCGATGGCGGTCGCCATCAGTCCAGCCGTGTCCATGTTCCGGAAGGCGCTGGCGATCGGATGTCCGGAGGAACGCTCGAGCGCAGCGGCAATCGCTAGACATTCCTCGCGTGAACGGGTGCCGACGACTTCGCATCCGGCAAGTTGGATTTCGCCGCGCGTCAGCGTTCCGGTCTTGTCGAAGATCACGTGGTCGATGTCGGCCAGCGTTTCGATCGCTTCGGGACGCGTGATGAGAACGCCTTGTTTCGCAAGACGCGCCGTGCTGGCAGCGAGCGCAGCCGGCATCGCGATCGAGAATGCGCACGGACACGCTACGACGAGTACAGCCAGCGTTGCGGCGAATGCCTGTTTCGGATCGACTGCGAGCCATGCGAGACAGACCATGACGCTTGCGATCAGCACGACGCGCAAGAACACCGCAGCTGCTCGATTGGCAGTGCGCATTGCCGCAGGCTTTCGGGTCTGGGCGCGGCGCAACAGGTTCACGATGTTCGCCAGCACTGTGCCCGAACCAGTTGCAGTGACCGCAATCCGTAGCGGAGAGCCCGTGTTGATGCTGCCGCTCGCGACCCGGTCACCGACGCGCCGCGCGACGGGCAACGATTCGCCTGTCAGCAACGATTCGTCGAGCAGCGTTGCCCCGTCCACGATTTCGCCGTCGGCCGGAACGATGGCGCCGCTCGGCACAATGACGTTGTCGCCTAGACGAAGTTGTTGAACGGGGACGGTTTCCACTTTGTCGCCGACGGCGCGTTGCGCGGTTGCCGGCAGGTGCCGCGCCAACGCATCTGCAACGGAGCTCGTGCGGTGCCGAACGATCAGCTCGATCAGCCGGACGAGCGTCAGAAAGAACACGAACATCGTGATCGAGTCGAAATAGACCTCGCCGTGCCCGACGAACGTGTTCCATGCGCTTGCGACGAAGGCGAGCACCAATGCGGCGCTCACGGTCAGATCCATGCCGACCGATTTCGTGCGCAGGCTGTTCCAAGCGCTGGTGAGAAAGGGTTGGCCTGCGTAGAAGAGGACGGGCACGCTGACGAGCAGACTCACGAGCCGGAAGTACTGTTCGAGCGTAGCGTCGATCCGCTCGCCGCCGAGCTCCGCGGAGTATCCGGCGACCGCAAACATCATCACCTGCATCATGCCGAATGTGGCGACGACGAAGCGCTTCAGCATCGAGCGTCGCTCGGCGCAATACACGCGCGAGGTCGTTTCTTCGGTGATCGGGTGCGGCACGTAGCCGAGTTGCGCAATCGTGCGCATGACCTGCTCGAAACGCGGTGCACCGGCCGTCCACTCGATCCGTGCGCGGCCGAGTCCGGCATTGACTTCGACAGTCTTCACGTCGGGGATTGCACCGACGGCGCGCTCGATCAGCCAGCCGCAGGCCGGGCAACGCAGGTTCTCGATCAATAGATCGACGCTGTCGACGACGGCGCCGCGCGTGACGAATGCGGATGCTACTTGCGGTTCGAGATACGCCCGCCAAGAACCTTCTTCGCTCGCAGCGGTCGGGCGCGGTGCAGGTGTCGTGCGTCGGACGTAATAGTCGGCGAGCCCGCTGCCGGCGATCATCTCGGCCACTGCCTGGCAGCCGGGACAGCACACGGGTTCGAGGCGGGCGCCGATACGAGCCGTCAGTTTCGATCCTGCGAGCGGCTCCTGACAATGAAAACAGCGCGGCTCATCGTGTCGATCGCTCATGGTCCCACCGGTGCGATGAACCGCGCCTTCGATTCGATTCGCTTCGATTTGCCGCCGAGTTCTTCGGCGACGATGCGCACGTCGATGCCGCCTGACACGCTTCCTGCAGGGGCCCGCACGCGTACCGGAACGCTCATGACGGCAGCGGGGTCGATGCGCACGGTCGTCGTCTCCGCATCGAGCTCCGCGCCAGGCAAGCCTTCGACGTACAACCGTACAGTGCGCGGATCGCCATTCTTGTTGACGAGGCGCAACGTGTAGACGTTCTCTATGCGGCCGTCGTCGAGCGTGCGATACAGAGCATTGCGGTCGCGCAAGACATCGAGCTCGATGAGCTGACGCGTTGCGACCGCGAAGATGAACCCGGAGATCAACAGCGTAAGGAGCGTTCCATAGACGAGGATGCGGGGACGCAGGATGCGTGTCGGTTTGCCGTCGGTCGCATTCTGAGTCGTGTAGCGCACAAGCGCACGCGGATAGCCCATCTGATCCATGACGGCATCGCAGGCATCGATACAGGCGGCACAGGCAATGCACTCGAGCTGCAGCCCCTTGCGGATATCGATGCCAGTCGGGCACGCCTGAACGCACAGCGTACAATCGATGCAATCGCCGAGATTGCGGCTGCGCGGATCGATCTTGCGGGGTCGCGAGCCGCGCGGCTCGCCGCGGTTCGCGTCGTACGCGATGATGAGCGTGTCGCGATCGAACATCGCGCTTTGGAAGCGCGCATACGGGCACATGTACTTGCAGACTTGCTCGCGCATGTATCCCGCGTTGCCGTACGTGGCAAAGCCGTAGAACAACGTCCAGAACAGCTCCCACTTGCCGAGCGACAGCGTCAGCACGTGGTCGGTGAGCTCGCGAATCGGCGTGAAATAGCCGACGAAGGTGTATCCCGTAAACAATGCGAACGAGATCCACATCGTCTGCTTGGCTGTCTTGCGCCAGATCTTGTTGAAGTTCCATGGGCCGCGGTCGAGCTTGATACGCTGCTGACGCGATCCTTCGGCGAGCCGCTCCATCCACACGAAGATCTGCGTCCACACGGTCTGCGGGCACGCATAGCCGCACCACAGTCGGCCCGCGAGCGCGGTGAAGAAGAACAAGGAGAGGGCGGCAATGATCAGTAGCCAGGTGAGCAGGAAGAAGTCCTGCGGAAAGAACGTGAGCCCGAACACGTGGAACTTGCGCGCGGGCAAATCGAACAGAATCGCCTGGTGTCCTTCCCAGCGCACCCAAGGCATCACGTAGAACAAGCCCAGCAGGACGACGACGGCAATGGTTCGCAGTCGGTTGAACCGGCCGCTCACCTCGCGCGGATAAACCTTCTGGCGCGCGGCGTACAGGCTGTCCTGGGGGACGTTGGGGGGCTCTCGAGTCATGAGTCTCGGCGGACGCTCGAAGAATCGACGTCGTTAGATGAGCGCGTGTCGATCAACCATGCCGTCAAGCCCGCCGAGATTGTTGTGACCATCCAAAAGAAAAAGAAGCCGATCGCGTACCCTGTACGACGATCGGCTAACCAGGGGGGAGGGTCGTCGTCTTGGCTCAAGTAAATCGGGTCGAACACTGCGAAGAACAACATCGTGGCAACACAAGCGGCGAGAAAGCTGCACCAGAGGACTACGCCGATATCCTGGCGTAGACGCGACCACCGAGCTGTCGTCTCGACGATCTCCTCCTCGTTTGCAGCCATTGCACATCACCCGGATGCTTCGATTTCGTTGCTCTCGGCATCGGCCGCGGCGCCGTTCTGCGTCTCGGCCATGCTCAATTCGGCATTTTCCGTGCGCTCGATTTCGCCGTCTTTCTTGGAATCCCGCGACGGATTCAGCGATAGCACGTAGGCCGCCAGCAAGCGCACCTTCATGTCGCCGAGAAGCGGCGCGTGGGCCGGCATCTCGTTGTCGCGACCATTGGCAATGGTTGCGCGTATCGTTTCGAAATCGCCGCCGTACAGCCACACGTTATCGGTCAGATTCGGCGCGCCGAGCAGCTGATTGCCTTTGCCGTCTGCGCCGTGACAGGCAGCACACATTGCTGCGAAGTGCTTCTCCCCGGCAGCAACCCAGTCCTTCGGCGCTTCGCGCCCGCTCAAGCTCACGACATAAGCAGCGACTTCGTTGACGCCTTGGTCGCCGAGCGCTGCGCCCCAGCCAGGCATCACGCCGCGGCGGCCGTTGGCGATCGTCTCGAGCACGGCTTCTTCCGAGCCGCCCCACAACCAATCCGAGTCGGTGAGATTCGGGAAGCCCTTCGCGCCGCGCGCATCCGAGCCGTGGCAGGTCGAGCAATTGTTGGCGAAGAGATTCTTCGCCATCGACATGGCGCTCTCATCCGCGGCGAGCTCGCCCAATGTCTTGTCCTTGACCGCCGCAAGACGTTCCTCGAGCTTCGCCTGCTGTGTCTTCATCTCGCGCTCGTACGCGGAGTACATCGACCAGCCTTTGACGCCGCTGAAGTTGCCGAGCCCCGGGTAGATCACGAGGTAGGCGAGCGAGAACACGATCGTGATGAGGAACAATCCGAGCCACCAACGCGGCAGCGGATTGTTGTATTCCTCGAGATCGCCGTCCCACACATGGCCCGTCTTCGCGACGCCGCCCGATGCATCGGTGGTCTCTTGCGCATCGCGCTTCTTCGACATCCACCACATCAGCCAGACGCAGGCCAGGATGTTGACCAGCGTGAAGACGATGACGAACAGACTTGCGCTTCCGGTCATCATGGTTACTTGCTCTCGATCTTCGGCATGTCATCTTCGAGCGGCAGACGGGCGGCCGCAGCGAAGTCCTCCTGGCGCTCCTTGCGCCATGCCCACACCCACAGCGCTACGAAGGCGACGAATAGAACGACGGTGATCAGACTGCGGACGATCGTCATGGCTGCCCCTTGGCGCTGGAAGCGCTTCCGCTCACGTACTTGAGCGATTGCAGGTACTCGATCAGCGCGTCCATCTCGGTCCGGCCTGAGACGGCGGATTCGACGGAGGCGAAGTCCTCATCCGTGTACGGCACGCCGAGCTTCTTGAGCGCACGCATCTTTGCGAGCGTCGATTGAGGATCGAGCGTCCGCTCGGCGAGCCACGGAAAGCCCGGCATGTTCGATTCGGGAACGACGTCGCGCGGGTTGATCAAATGAACGCGATGCCACTCGTTCGTGTAGCGACCGCCGACGCGCGCGAGGTCGGGACCGGTGCGTTTCGAGCCGAATTGGAACGGATGGTCGTACACGGTCTCGCCGGCGAGCGAGTAGTGACCGTAACGCTCGGTCTCCGCAGGCAAGGGACGGACCATTTGCGAATGGCAGTTGTAGCAACCTTCGCGCACGTAGATATCGCGTCCTTCGAGCGCGAGCGGCGTGTACGGCTTCACGCCAGGCGCCGGTTCGACGACGGAGCGCTGCGCGTACAGCGGTACGATCTCGACGAGCCCGCCGATGCTGATCACGACGGCGATCAGCGCACCCAACAAGCCAACCTTCTTTTCAACCGTTTCGTGTTTCATAGCTCGCTTCCACTCGCAGCGTTAAGCCGAAGCCGGTTGCAGCACTGGGACTTCCGCGGGCTTCGCTTCTCGCACGGTGCGCCAGACGTTGTAGGCCATGATCACCATGCCGCTGAGGTACAGCGCTCCGCCGAGCAGGCGAATCGCGTAATACGGGTACGTGGCCTTGAGCGATTCGACGAACGTGTAGGTGAGCGTTCCGTCTTCGTTGAACGCGCGCCACATGAGCCCTTGCATCACGCCGGCAATCCACATCGACGTCACGTACAGCACGATGCCGATCGTCGCGATCCAGAAATGCACTTCCATGAGCTTCACGCTGTGCATCTGCGACTTGCCGAACAGCCTCGGCATCAGCTGATAGACGCAGGCGATCGTGATGAACGACACCCAGCCGAGCGCGCCGGAGTGCACGTGGCCGATCGTCCAATCCGTGTAGTGGGAGAGTGCGTTCACGGTCTTGATCGACATCATCGGTCCCTCGAACGTCGACATGCCGTAGAAGGACAGCGCGACGACCATGAACTTCATGATCGGATCGGTGCGCAGCTTGTGCCACGCGCCGGACATCGTCATGAGACCGTTGATCATGCCGCCCCACGACGGTGCGAGCAGGATCAAGGAGAACACCATGCCGAGCGACTGCGCCCAGTCCGGGAGCGTCGTGTAGTGCAGGTGGTGCGGACCTGCCCACATGTAGATCGAAATGAGCGCCCAGAAGTGGACGATCGACAGGCGATACGAATAGATGGGTCGGCCGACCTGTTTCGGCACGACGTAGTACATCATTCCGAGGAACGCGGCGGTGAGGAAGAAGCCCACCGCATTGTGGCCGTACCACCATTGCACCATTGCATCGACCACGCCCGAGTACACGACGTACGACTTGAGCGCGGAAACCGGGATGGCAATGTTGTTCGTGATGTGCAGTACCGCGATCGTGATGATGTAGGCCGCGAAGAACCAGTTCGCGACGTAGATGTGCTTGACCTTGCGCTTGGCGATCGTGCCGAAGAACACGATCGCGTAAGCGACCCACACGACGGCAATCAGAAGATCGATCGGCCATTCGAGCTCGGCGTATTCCTTGCTTTGCGTGATGCCGAGCGGCAGCGTAATTGCGGCTAAAACGATGACCGCCTGCCAACCCCAGAACGTGAAGGCGGCGAGCTTGTCGGAGAACAGCCGCACATGACAGGTTCGCTGCACGATGTAGTACGAGGCCGCAAACAACGCCGAACCGCCGAACGCGAAAATGACGGCATTGGTGTGCAGCGGACGCAGACGGCTGAACGTGAGGAACGGAATGTCGAAGTTGAGCGCCGGCCAGAGCAGCTGTGCGGCGATGTAAACGCCGACGGCCATACCGACGATGCCCCATACGACGGTCATGATCATGAACTGACGCACGACTTTGTCGTTGTAAGTCGTGCTGACGGCACTCGCTTCACTCATCGATTCGGCCTCAATGCGGATGCACGGATGCGCAGTTTTCGCCGCGAAGCGTAGCGAGGCGCGCGAAATCGCGAATTACGGACACCCCGAGAGCGATTGCGAGCTACCACGGGGTTGAGGCGAATCGAACGTGATAGCGATCGCAGTGGGTGAGATGGTTCAGGGAGAAACTGATGGTGCGATCGGTAGAGAGCTTGGGGCCGGGGCGTGGGGCTCGGGAATCGCGAAACTTGTTATCGCATCTCGCGAATGACGAGCCAGGTGGTCGCCTCTGCCCGGGGAGAGGCCGGCCGCGAATGCGCGCGGGTGAGGGGAATGCGCGAACGCGCTCGGCAATTCTCAATTCTCCATCTCAATTCTTCATCCGATTCTCAGCAGACGCATGTAGCGTGCTGAGAAACGCCTGTCCCAATCTTCACGCCCCGGGCCCCAAGCCCTACTTGAGCTGCATAAGGATCGCTTGATCCGCTTTTCCTATCTCCGAGCTGCGCGCAACAACGACGCCATTCTGATCGAGCAGGGTAATAACGCTCGAATGGTTGTAAGCGCCGTTCGGGAGCTTCCGATATCGAATGCCGAGCACGGCGGCGATCTTGCGTACGGTTTTCTCGTCGGCGCGCGCAAGCGTCCAGCGCGTGAGATCGATACGACGTTGCTTGGCAAGCCGGTGCAGCGCCGCCGGCGTGTCGTTCTCCGGATCGACCGAAATCATGAGAACGCGCAATCGGGCTCGCTGCTCCGCGGATGTGTGGCGCTCGATCGTTTTCAACGTATCGATGAGCAGCGGGCACGTCATCGGACAGCGCCCATAGAACATCGTGATCAAGACCGGTTGGCCGCGGTAGACGTCGAGTCCGTGTACCTGTCCTGCTTGGTTCGTGAGCCGAGCTTGCAGGTGGTAGATCGACTCAGGCGGATCGCTCGGTGCAGCTTGCGACGCGGGTTCTGCAAAACACGCGACCGCCGAGCAAAGCAGCAGTTTAACGAAGAGGTTCATGGATTCTCTCCTGCTTCGGACCGAGATCGCTTGCGCAGCGAAAGCCCATCGTCTTGCTGGTGTAGTTCGCCTGCATGCTCGAAAGCATCGCGATGCGCATCAGCGTCGCGTAGTTTTCTTTTTCTTCCATCGAGAGCGCGCCAGGACCGCAGTAGCGCAACGTGTCGGGTTCGCTCTGTTGGCGGTTGTCGTTCGAGACGAGCATTGCGCTCAAGTCGTCGACCCATTCCCAGACGACGCCGTGAAGATCGTGCACCCCGTAGTAGTTCACCGGCGTCTTGCCGACGACGGGAAGCGGCTGACGTGCCGACTTGGAATACCAGGCGAGAATGTTCTGACGCCATTGTTCGTCCTTGCGGCCATCCGGCTCGGTCGCGCTGGCGGCGGCAACGTATTCCCATTCGTGCCAAGTCGGCAGGCGCGCGCCGCGCGCTTCGCAATAGGCGCTTGCTGCGAACCAACTGACGTGTACGACCGGTTGATTGCGCTGCCCCGGTTCGATCTCCGTCGCGGATTTCCAATGACTGAGATACCCGTCGTCCGCAAACACGCGCGGAACGCGATCGCGTCGCCATTCTGGGTGTCGAGCAACGAAGCGCGCGAATTGCTCGTTGGTGACCGGTGTGTGATCCAGACGGAAGGCGGCGACGCGCACCGTCTTCACGCCTGGCGCCGGCGGCAGCACGGATGCGAACTCGCCTGCCGGAATCGTGATTTGCAGCGGGGCGTCCGAAACCACGTGCGTTCCTGCCGCTTCGGCCGGCGAGCCGAGGAGCAGCAGAGACGCTGCGATCGACGGAAGTGCGATGCTGCGCATGGGGCCTACCTCGCTCAGTGCGCTGCGCCGACCGACCGCTTCGTCGTCGCTCTGACCTTTGCAACCTGCTCGGCCGTGATTGCCGGACCTTTGTTGCCCCAGCTGTTCAAGGCGTAGGTCAGAATGTTTGCGACTTCGTCGTCGTTGAGCTGGCTCATCGGCGGCATGACCGAGTTGTACGTGCTGCCGTTCACCGTGACCGGGCCGGACAAACCGTTCAGCACGACTTCGATTGCGCGCTGCGGATCGCTCATCAGGTAGTCGCTCTTCGCCAGCGGCGGGAATACGTTCTGCAGACCGGCGCCGTCGTCCTGGTGACAGACCGAGCACGTCCCCTTGTACAGCGCGCTGCCGGCCTCGATCTGCTGGGCGACGGTAAGCTTGCCTTGCGCGCTTGCCTGCACGGCAGCAGAGACCGGTGCCAGGTTTGCGACTTTGTCGCCGATGTAAACCTCATCCTGGAGCTTCCCGGAGAAGATTTCCGGCACCTGCGTACCTTCGACTTCGAGCATCGCAAGCGCGCCTTTGTTGAATGCACGGAAGATCGAGTGGTCGACGAGCACGTAAGTGCCGGGCACTTCGGTGTGGAACTCGACGATTGCTGCACCGCCAGCCGGAATGAGCGTCGTCTGTACGTTTTCCTGATAGCGCGTGCCGCCTTCGTACTGCACCTTGTCGAAGATCTCGCCGATCACGTGGAAGCTCGACACGAGATTCGGGCCGCCGTTACCTACGTACATGCGGATCGTTTCGTTCGTCTTCGCTTTGAGCGCCTTCGGGCCGGTGAGCGCAGTCTCGGCGCCGTTGAAGACCACATACGTCGGGTGCTCGTCGATCGCCTTCTGCATGTCGAAAGGCTGGTGGCCTTTTTCGCGATACTTGCCGACCGTATAGAAGTCGCCCTGCATGACGTAGAACTCGCGATCGACGGGGCGCAGGCCTTCCGGCGGCTCTACGAGGATTAGGCCGTACATGCCGTTTGCGACGTGCATGCCGACCGGCGCAGTCGCGCAGTGATAAACGTACAAACCTTGGTTGAGCGCCTTGAACGTGAACGTCGATTTGTGACCGGGCGCCGTGAAGCTCGAGGCTGCGCCGCCGCCAGGGCCCGTGACGCCGTGCAAATCGATGTTGTGCGGCATCTTGCTGTCGGGATGGTTCTTCAAGTGGAATTCCACCGTATCGCCCTGGCGAACGCGAATGAAGCTTCCGGGCACCGTGCCGCCGAACGTCCAGAACGTGTACGTGACGCCTTCGGAGATTTCCATGTCGACTTCAGTGACTTCCAGCTCGACGATCACGCGCGCCGGATAGTTGCGGTTCGTCGGCGGCGGCACGTGCGGCGGGCTCGTGAGCACTGCGCGAATCGGCTCGCCGACCGGCGGACCGAAATCGCCGCGGCGCGAACCGCCCGTATCCGCTTCCGCAACTTGCACGATTTGGGGAGTGACGTCTTTCGTGCAGCCGCTCACGCCGAGCGCTGCAGCGCAAGCCAGCAATACCAATGACCGTTTCATGATGTTCGTCCCACGTTTGGCTTCTTGGCCGATGAGCTCAAGTTAGGAGCTCTCTTGGAGCGGCATCCTGACGTGGATCAGCCGGACGTACTGAATTCGGAAACCAACGACCGCTGCGAGACGCAGTTCACGTAAGAGCGTTGTTGCGCCGAGCCTTGCGGCTACGGAAGGGGCACGAGCGGCTACGCGAAAATCCCGAGGGGATGATGGGCGCGTGCAACGCTCACGATGTAACCGAATACCAGTAACGCAGCGACGAAAGCGATCCATCGCATGCGTTTCGTACGCGCTCGCTTCAAGCCGAGCGAGCCGAGCACGATATAGACGACGAGCAACAGCACCTTCGTCGTGAGCCAGCCGTGCACGAAAGGATATTGATGCAGGATCACGGCGAGCATGATAGCCGCAGCGAGCAGCACCGTATCGATCGCGTAGCTCAAGTATCGAAGCGGCGCGATCATCGCCCATTGCGCGCCGAGATTCACCGCAAGCCCGCGCACGAAGAACAAGCTGCCGCTCGCAATGACGGCGGCGATGTGGATGAGGCGGAAGTGGGGGTAGAGCTCGATCATGGAAAAGGGCTACGGGCGACGACTAGAAGGTTATGCGCAACTGCAAGCGCGACGAAGTACAACAGACGGTAATTCACGTTCGAAACGTCGACTTGTCGATTCCAGTGGCGCGATGCGCTCTTGCTCAGCTATCACGTCAGCGCGGGCGCCTCAAAGCTTCTTACCGTACCCCGTAGGCCCAGAGCCTGCGGCGCAGTTACGCCTTCTTGCCGTCGCCCGTAGTCCGTAGCCCGTAGCCACAGTAAGCGCACGCGTTCACCCCGGTCGCCCATCAGCGCGCGGATTCACGTAGATCCACGTCGATCTCAACACCCACGGCAAGAACGCGACGATCCAACCGATCGCGGCCAGCGATTGCCACAAGAGCGAATCGGCGGCGAGCTCCGCGACGACGCGGGTGATCGCAATGAGCTGGACGAGAATGAAAGCAAACGCAGCAACCGAGCCGAGGACGAGCGGGCGGCCGGAATGGCCTTGAGTCACGCGCGTCACCATCGCAACGAGAAGACTGCCGAAATAGCCGATGAAAAGCGCATGCGCCGGGCCGCGTCCGAGCGCGAAGCTGCCCGTAGTGGCGAACCACAAGCTTTGAGCTGCGTAGAGCGCGAACGCAATCGGTAACCACGCAAAACCCACGTACAGGACGCGTAGCAGCGGCGGCATGCGAGCGCCACGCGGCCACCAGAGATACAGCAGCCAAGCGCCAATTCCGGCGAGCGGTGCGTCTACGAGCCAAAGCCAGGCATACGCGTGCCGCAACTCCAACCAGACATGCGCGAGCGCGAGCGGCCAGAACACCGCGAGCGTCCACATCGGGCGTCGGATCGCATACCCGGGGATCACGCAGCTTGCGAAGAACGCGATCATTCGATGGCACACGGTGAAGTAGATCGGCAGGAGCACCGCGATGCTGCCGACTTTGATCGAAACGAACATGAGCCGCGCATCGAAGCTGAAGAGAAAGAGCATGTACGCCGTCAGGCCGAGTAGTCCGAAACTCAATGCGAACACGCAGCTCAATGCATGCCAAGTCCGCCCGGCGTCTTGGTGAGCGAGCCGAACGAGTAGTGCCGTACCGATGCCCCACCCGAGGATCGTGAGCGCTGCGCCGGCTTTGAGCATCGGCAGGCCCGCCCACAAGCCGATCAACGTCAGCAACTGACCACCCAACATCCCGACGCCGACGGGAACGTAGTGAGATCGAGACAGCTCCGGAAGATTCATCCAGCGCGGAAAGACGGTCAGCAGAAAGCCGAACATGAACGAGGGCAGCACTTGATACTGCATGAGCAGCGCGTGCAACCAACCTGCGGGCACGGCTGGAGACGGCAATCCGAGCACATGCCAGCGCGCATCGATGAGCCAAACCGCCCACCAACTCATCGCCAGCAGCACGTTCGTCGCGCCGATGAAGAACATCAGCCGATGAGGTGCGGAAGCCAGTATGCGTAACACGCCGACCGGCGGATGAAGAGCTTGTGCGTTTGCGGACATGAGTCGCTCCCAAGCAGCGCTGCCGTCAGAGATACTCGCGCTCGGGAGAGCGCGGAGCCCTGATCTGGATCAGCCTGCGGGCGACGGGCTACGGGCGGTAGTCCGTGGCCCGTAGCCCTACGCTTATTCGCGCAGCACGTTCTTGGCCAGCTCCTCCAGCTTTTCCAGATCCAGCAGCTCGATATCCCGCCGATCGACGCGGAGGAGCCCTTCGTCCTGGAAGCGCCGAAAGACTCGGCTGACGGTTTCGGAGGCAAGGCGCAGGTAATTCGCGATGTCCGTGCGCGTCATCGCGACCATGAAACGGCGCGCGGACAAGCCGCGGGCGGCGTAGCGCCGCGAGAGGGAGACCAGGAACGCGGCCATGCGCTCGTCGGCGGTGAAATTGCCGGCGAGGAGGGCGGCCTTGTTGATGTCCTCGCTCAAGAGCGCGAACAGCCGTTGCTGTAACCCGGGCATCCGAGTCGCAAGAGCGGCAATGTTCGGGAACGAGAATCGGCAGAGCAGGACCGACTCCAAGGCGACGGCATTGCATGGGTACTTACCGTGCGAGATCCCGCTCAACCCGATGACCTCCCCGGGTAAGAAAAATCCGAGCACTTGCTCGCGACCTTCGTTGTCGGTGACGTAGGTTTTCACGGTGCCGGAGCGGACCGCCGCGATGACGTTGAACGGATCGCCCTCGCGGAAGATGTGCTCGCCTTCCTTGTACGGACCGACGTGCTCGACGAGCACGTGCAGCTCGCGCAGGTGCGCCTTGTCGTAGCCGCTCGACAGACAGGCCGACGAGAACGCGCACGTCGTACAGAAATGAAACTCGTCTCCGTCGTCGGAGTAAGGATGCGAAGTCGTTCGGCCGCGCGGTGTGCTCATAACGGCATCCGCGTGCGGCTCTTGGTGGTCAGATTGCGCGCGAGTAACGGGGTGTGCCGGATCGCGCACTGTGAAGGTATCGGTCGAAACACATGGCGATGATACGCAACAGCAGCCGACCGCGAGAAGTGGCCAGGATGCTGCGGTTATCCGCGATTGCGAGACCATCCTCGATCAGCGGCTGCAAGCGCTGCAATTCCTCGGAAAAGTAGTCGTGGAAATCGATCTCGTATCGGTGTTCGAGGGAGGGGATATCGATACGGCCGAAGCACATGAGCTGCTCGATGAGCTCGCCTCGCAACAGGTCGTCGAAGTCGAGCTCCAAGCCGCGCCATACCGGCAATCGACCGCTGTCGAGGCTCGACTCCCATGTGGGCAGGTCGCGCGCGTTCTGACTGTAGCAGTCGCCGATGTAGCCGATCGCGCTCACGCCGAGGCCGACGAGCTCGCAGTTTGCGTGCGTCGTATAGCCCATGAAATTGCGATGGAGCGTGCCGTTCGCCTGCGCCAACGCGAGCGGATCCTCGGGGAGCGCGAAATGATCCATGCCGATGTATTCGTAGCCGGCCGCGGAAAGGCGGTCGATCGCCAAGCTCAAGAGCTGGAGCTTCGCCTCGGGCGTCGGGAGCGTGCTTGCGTCGATCTGGCGTTGCGCCTTGAACAGCTCCGGCAGGTGCGCGTAGCTGTAGATCGCCAGCCGATCGGGTCGTGCTTGGAGCACGATGTCGAGCGTGCGCTCGAACCCGGCGAGCGTCTGCATCGGCAATCCGTAAATCAGGTCGACGTTGATCGATCGAAATCGGCGCAGTCGACAAGCGTCGATGACGGCCAGCGTTTCATCGACGCTTTGAATGCGATTGACGGCCCGTTGAACGTCGGGATCGAAGTCCTGCACGCCGAGACTCACACGATTGAACCCTAGCTCCGCATAAGCTGCGATATCGGCGGGCTCGACGAAGCGCGGGTCGATCTCGATCGAAAAGTCGCGGGCGTCGGAGGTGCTGATGCGGAAATGACTATCGACGCTCTCCAAGATCTCCTGCAGCTCGTCCGGCCGCAGAAAGTTCGGCGTACCGCCGCCCATGTGGAGCTGAACGACTTCTCGGTCGCGATCGAACAGCGAGCCGACGGCTTCGATCTCGCGAACGAGCCGTTCCACATAGTGACGGCCCTTCGACCGATCGCGCGTAATCACTCGGTTGCAGCCGCAATAGAAACAGGGGCTGAAGCAATAGGGGATGTGCAGGTAGAGCGACAAACGCCGCGGAATCGGATCGGCATTGCTGCGCCGGATGTGCTCCCGCAACGTCTGTTCGGTGAACTCGGGGCTGAAAAGCGGCGCGGGCGGATACGATGTGTACCTCGGACCCGGGATGTCATATTTCCGGACGACTCGAGCGTCGAAGGTATAGGCGGTGGTCATGGACGCCACTTTGCGCCGAGAGACACTAAAGCGCACTGATCCAGGTCAGTTCGGGCGCTGGGCACTGGGGCCCTGGCAAGAAGGCGACGGGTGACAGGCTACAGGCGACAGTTGGCGCCAAGCGCGCGATTGCTTCTCGGGGAGAAAGGAGATAGAGCAACGCGTGTCAGTGAGGGATCGTGTGACGCGCGATTCTTGCCAGAGCCCAGCGCCCCGAGGAAGAGGGTACGCGCGACGCTCGCCTCTACCTTCAGCCTACAGTCTACAGCCTACAGCCTTAGATAACCTTCGAATACGTCGGCGCCGCCTGGGGGTTCAGATATGCGTCGAACACCATCGCGATGTTGCGCACCAGCAGGCGACCGCGCGGGGTCACGCGAAGCGCATCAGGCTCGATCTCGAGCAGACCGTCACGTTCGAGCTGCCGGAGCCGATCGAGCTCCGAAACGAAGTAGTTGCGGAAATCGATGCAGTGGTCGCGCTCGATCGTTGCGAACTCCACGACGCCGCGGCACATCAGTGCTTGGATGACATCGCGGCGGATGCGGTCGTTGCTCGTCAACTTCAAGCCGCGCACGATCGCGAGCTGGTGACGGCTGATTCGTTCGTAGTAGTCGCGCAGGACCTTCGTGTTCTGCGCATACGACGTGCCGATCTTCCCGATCGCGCTGACGCCCAAGCCAATCAAGTCGCTGTCCGGCTGCGACGAATAGCCCTGAAAGTTGCGATGCAGGCGTCCTTCGAGGAGCGCTTGCGCGAGCGGATCCTCAGGCAAGGCGAAATGATCCATGCCGATGTAGTAATACCCGGCGTTCGTGAGGCGCTCTATCGTCAGCCGCAGCAGCTCCAGCCGCTCGGCCGCGTTCGGTAGCTCGGCGGCGTTGATTCGCCGTTGCGCTTTGAACAGCGTCGGCAGGTGCGCGTACCCGTAGGCGGCGATCCGCGTCGGCCGTAGCTCGATGACAGTATCGAGTGTCCTCGCGAAGCTTGCAGGTGTCTGACGCGGCAGGCCGTAAATCAGATCGAAATTGATCGCCGAGATGCCGTAACGGCGCGCGGCGTCGACGAGATCGCGCGTCTGTTCGACTGTTTGCAATCGGTTGACGGCAGCTTGCACGGCCGGATCGAAGTCTTGGATGCCGAGGCTGATCCGATTGAAACCAAGGCCTGCAAGGCCGGCCATTGCAGCAACGCTCACGGTACGCGGGTCGATCTCGATCGAGGACTCGCGTTCCGCGGGCGGAGCGAGGGAAAACTCCTTGTCGATATGCTGCAAGATCTCCTCGATCTGGGGCAGCGTGAGAAACGTGGGCGTGCCGCCGCCGAAATGGATCTGCTCCACCCGGCGTTCGCGAGAGAATAGGGCGGCTTGCAGCTCGATCTCGGTGGACAGCGCGGCAACGTAGCGATCGCCTTCGGTGGTGCTGCGGGTGATCACCCTGGTGC
>DATCLP010000355.1:0-9384 GCA_036563855.1 Steroidobacteraceae bacterium
CCGCATTCATTCCGAGCTGAAGGTCGAAGGACAACCCATTGCGATCCGAATCGGCGGCCACTTCGGGCCCGTCGTGCTCGAGAACCGCGACATCTTCGGCGCGGCCGTTCACACGGCGAACCGAATGACGAGCCAGGCCAAAGCCGGGCAGATCATGGTGACGAGCGCCATGGTCGAGCGCCTTGCGCCGGAATGGAGATCCGCAGTCCGACAGATCGACGTGGCGACGCTCAAAGGCAAGACGAGCGAAGACGAGCTCTACGAAGTGCTATGGCAGAAGGAGGATGCGACGAGCATGCTGCCGGCCATCGCACTGGGTGCGATCGGCAAGGAAGCGAAGCGTCCGCGGCGTTTGCGGCTGCGGTTTCAGGGTCAGGAGATCATCGTCGACGACAATCGAACCAACATCGCGATCGGGCGTGCCGAAGAAAACGATGTCGTCATCAAGGGCAATCTGATTTCGCGCCTGCATGCCCGAATCGAGCTGACCCGCAACAAGTTCGTGCTCATCGATCAGAGTACGAACGGCACATTCGTCACAACGCGGGACGGCGAGGAAGCCTTCGTTCGCCGCGACAGCATGCAGCTCAAGGGCGAGGGCCTGATCGGTTTTGGTCGTGTCCCGGAGCAAGGCGCGGCGCTGACAGTCCGCTACTATTGCGAAGAGTAGTTCGTTTTCCGGGCGTGATCTGAAAAAGACGCGGGCACTCGCTGTTCGTAGTTTTGCGCGCTTGCCGTCGCCCGTGGCCCGTTACCCGTAGCCCAAAAACGACCTGGGCCGCATTTGCGGCCCAGGTCGTTCTCGTCATCCTGCCAGCTGCTGCGCGATCTCCCGTTGAATCCGCCGCAGCGCTTCGGGCACGCGGTCTTTGAACTCGTCCAGATACTTCCCGATCGCGTCGATTTCCTGCCGCCACGCGCTCGGGTCGATCGAAAGCAGCGTCCGCAGCGTTTCGTTGTCGATCTTCAGGCCGCGCGTATCGAGATCCTCGGGTCGCGGCAGGTACCCGATCGGCGTTTCGATCGCATCCACCTTGCCCTCGCAGCGGTCCGCGATCCAGCGCAGCACGCGGAGGTTGTCGCCGAAGCCCGGCCACATGTATTTGCCGTTCTTGTCCTGGCGGAACCAGTTGACGTGGAAGATGCGCGGCAGACGCTTCACACGGGACTCGAACGTCAACCAGTGTTGCCAGTAGTCGCCGAAGTTGTAGCCGCAGAACGGCTTCATCGCCATGGAGTCGCGGCGCACGACGCCCATCTGGCCGACGGCCGCCGCGGTCGTCTCGGATGCCATGCCGGCGCCCACCAACACGCCGTGAGCCCAGCTCTTGGCCTCGTAAACGAGCGGCGCGACTTCGCGGCGGCGTCCGCCGAACAGGATCGCGGAAATCGGCACGCCCTCGGGCGCTTCGGCCAAGTTCGAATAGATAGGATTCTGTTTCGCGGAAACCGTGAAACGCGAATTCGGATGCGCCGCTGGCCCGTTGCCCGGCGTATACGGCTTGCCTTGCCAATCGAAAGCCGGCGTTCCGGATTCGAGTCCTTCCCACCAAGGCTGCCCGTCGGCGGTCAACGCGACGTTCGTGAAAATCGTGTCGCGCTGGATCATGTCGAACGCATTGTGATTGGTCTTGCGATTCGTGCCGGGTACGACACCGAAGTAACCGGCCTCTGGATTGATCGCTCGCAACACGCCGTCGTTGCCGATGTGCAGCCAGCTGATGTCGTCGCCGAGCGTCCAGATCTTCCAGCCCGGCATCGACTCCGGCGGTACGAGCATCGCGAGATTCGTCTTGCCGCAAGCCGAGGGGAACGCGGCGGCGATGTAGTGCGTGTGGCCCTCTGGGTTCTGCACGCCCATGATGAGCATGTGTTCGGCGAGCCAGCCTTCATCGCGCGCCTGCCAGCTCGCGATACGCAGCGCGTGGCATTTCTTCCCGAGCAGCGCGTTGCCGCCGTAGCCGGACCCGATGCTCTTGATCGTGAGCTCTTCGGGGAAATGCATGATGAAACGGCGGTCGGGATTCAGATCGCCGATCGAGTGCAGGCCTTTCACGAACGTGCCGTCACGCTCGATGCGCCGCAGGGCTTCGGTCCCCATCCGCGTCATGATGCGCATGTTGGCGACGACGTAGGGGCTGTCGGTGATCTCGACGCCGCAGCGTGCGAACGGCGAGTCGAGCGGACCCATGCAATAGGGCACGACATACATCGTGCGCCCGCGCATCGCGCCGTCGAACAGCGCATCGACCTTGCGGTGCGCCTCTTCGGGGTCCATCCAGTTGTTGTTCGGACCCGCATCGTCGCGCGAGCGCGTACAGACGTAGGTCAGATGTTCGACGCGTGCGACGTCGGAGGGGTGCGAGCGATGCAGGTAGCAGTTCGGGTGGGTGGATTCGTTGAGCTTGATAAGATCGCCCCGGCGCAGCATCAGGTCGATCAGAGCTGAGTTCTCGGCCTCCGTGCCCGTGCACCAGTGAATCGAGTCAGGTTTCGTAAGACGCGCGACTTCTTCTACCCAGCTCTTCAACGACGCATTCGACGTGCCCATTTCGAAGGATTCCTCCACATTTTGTTGCGACCTCGTGCACATCGAGGCGGCGAAAATCGGGGCGGCGATTATACCGAGCGGCTTCGGCCCGATGGCGACACGATGTACGACATAAGCTCTCGACTGAGCCCTTCAACCCGCAACTTGTGTGCTCGCGACGGTACCCGTAGCGTTTGGGTGCTGCGATGCGGAATCTTGCGCGCGACACCGAGTGCGCTGAGCGCCGCGTTGTGCGTCCTCATTGCGACGCTATCGGTCTACGCACTTGCTGAAAACGAGGTTCCCGTCGAGACGACGCTGATCGCCGAGGTCCTCGAGACATTTGAGACCCCGGACGGTAAGCAAGCTCAGCGGCTCGTGCCGGCCAAAGTCGTCAAGCAGGGACAGGTCGTCTACTACACCGTGCAGATTCGCAATCCGACGACGCAGCCTGCGCGCAGGGTCACGGTCATCCAGCGCATTCCTGCGAATACGACTTACGTGGCGGGTTCGGCCACGGGGCCGTCCGCAGAGATCACGTTCTCGGTCGATCATGGACGCACGTTCGGACGCCCGGAGGAGTTGACGATCACGAGCTCGGGAGGCGCTTCGCGACGCGCGACACCCGAGGATTACACGCACATCCGCTGGCAATTGCGCAACGTGCTCGCGCCGAGCGCCGTGGCGCTGGTGCGTTTCCAGGCGGTGTTTCGATGAGCGTGCGACCGGATTGGGAAGAGATTTTCGGCCCGGAGGGCCCGCTCGCCCGAGCAATTCCCGGGTACACCGTGCGCGCCGAGCAGATCGACATGGCCGCCGAGGTCGATCGCGCCCTGCGCACGCGCGGTCGACTCGTGGTCGAGGCGGGGACCGGCACCGGTAAGACCTTCGCATATCTCGTGCCGGCAATGTTGTCCGGCCAGCGTGTCGTGATATCGACGGGTACGCGGACTCTGCAGGACCAGCTCTATATGCGAGATGTACCCATGGTCGCTGCGGCTCTTGGCAGACCGGTTCGTATCGCGTTGCTGAAGGGGCGGGCGAATTACTTGTGCTTGCATCGTCTCGAGCTCGCCGAGCAGCAGGCCAGAATGCGCGGCCTGCTGCGCGAAGTCGCGATCGCTCTCCCGCGTGTGCGCGATTGGGCTCGAACGACACGGCGCGGCGACATTGGCGAAGTCGCTGACCTCGGCGAATCGGCGCCGGTGTGGCCTTGGGTGACCTCGACGCGGGACAACTGCCTGGGCGCCGATTGCGCTGCGTTCGATCGATGTCATGTCGTACACGCACGTCGCGAGGCCCTCGCTGCCGATGTCGTGATCGTCAATCATCATCTGTTGATGGCGGATCTCGTGCTCAAGGAAGAGGGCTTCGGCGATCTGCTGCCCAGCGCGGATGCCGTCGTGATCGACGAAGCGCATCAGCTTGCGGATGTGGCCGCGATGTTCCTGGGGTTCGTCGTTTCGACTCGCCAGATGCAAGTGCTTGCCCGCGATCTCGCGAGCGAGCTTCTGGCCGGAGCGCCCGCCGTCGAGTCCGCCGCGCCGCAGACCATCGAACGGCACATCGGCGACTTGCAGGACTCATTCGCCGGAATTCCTGAGCGCTTGGAAGCAGAGCACTGGTCGGCCGGTGCGATCGAATGTTTGGATCGCATCAAATATGTCTTCGAGGACCTCGCGCATTCGCTGGCGTCGTTCGAGCACGCAGGCCTTGCGTCGATCCGGCAACGCGCCGCCGAGCTGGTATTCCGCATCGATACGTTGCTGGCGAAGGACGAAGATCAGGCCGTGCGGTGGGCTCAGCAGTCGAATTCGAATCTCTCGTTTCATTACGCGCCGATCGACGTGGCGACGCCGCTCGGCCGACTGATCGGAGCGCACGCGGGCGCATGGATCTGCGCTTCGGCGACGTTGTCCGTCGCGGGCGACTTCTCGCATTTCACACGCCGTATCGGCATGAGCGATGCGCGTGCAGTGCAGTTCGGCAGTCCGTTCGATTTCGAACGCCAGGCGCTGTTGTACTTGCCGCCAGGGATCGATGCGCCATCCTCGCCGCGACACACGCAGCAGGTCGTCGAGGCTGCGCTGCCGATTCTCGCAGCCAGCGGCGGCCGTGCATTCTTGTTGTTCACGAGTCATCGCGCGCTGCGCGAGGCTGCGGAGATTTTGCGGCAACGCCTTGGACCGAAACCGCCGTTTCCGATCCTCGTGCAAGGCGACGCACCCAGAGACGCGCTCTTGACGCGGTTTCGTGAGCACGGAGCTGCCGTGCTGCTCGGCACGAGCAGTTTTTGGGAGGGGGTCGATGTGAAGGGCGCCGCATTGTCGGTCGTCGTGATCGACAAATTGCCGTTCGCAGCGCCGGACGATCCGGTGTTGAAGGCACGGCTCGCTGCGGTCGAGCGCAACGGCGGGAACCCGTTCTTCGACGAGCAAGTGCCGCAAGCCGTGATCGCATTGAAGCAAGGCGTAGGTCGGCTGATCCGCGATCAGGACGACTTCGGTGTCATCGTGCTGTGCGACCGACGCGTGCGCTCGCGCGGATATGGCCGAATCTTCTTGAATAGCCTCCCGCCGATGCGGCACACCGAGGATCTGGCAGAGGCCTGCGCGTTTCTGCGAGCGAAGTTGGCTGCGCTGGGCTTGTCTGCGAGCACTTCGCTGGCGGCGCACTTCAGTTGAGACACTTATGAACTTGCTTGCAATCGACACCGCGACGGAACGCTGCTCGGTCGCCGCGCGGATCGAGGGGCAGTGGCTGGAGCGCAGCGTGGACACGCAGCGCGGTCACGCAGACATCGTGCTGTCGATGGTCGACGATGTGTTGAAAGAGGCGGGTGTCCAGCTCCAGGCGCTTCACGGAATCGCGTACGGTCGGGGACCCGGCGCTTTTACCGGGGTGCGCATTGCCATCGGTGTCGTTCAGGGACTGGCATTCGGCGCGAATCTGCCCACGGTCGGAGTTTCGGATCTTGCAGCCGTCGCGCAGCAGGTAGCGGCACAAGGCAAGCGCGTGCTCGTGTGCATGGATGCTCGCATGAACGAGGTCTACTGGGGTCGCTTCGAGCGGCTCGACACCGGTCTCGTGGCGCCGACCGGAGAAGAACACGTGACATCGCCTGCCGCTATCGATCAGTTGGAAGTGGATGTCGTCGCCGGAACGGCGATGGCAGCCTATCCGGACTTGGCGGCGAAGTTTAAAGACGTGCCCCAAGTGTGGGCGCTACCCCGCGCCCGCGAGATCCTGATGCTCAGCGAGCCGGAATTCCGGGCCGGCAAGGGCGTACCGGCATTCGAGGCACAGCCCGTCTATTTGCGGGATCAGGTCGCATTCGTGAAAGGTGGCTAAATCCTTTCATCGCGCTGTAACACTCGGTCGCTGTAATGCCACTGTCATCTTGTAATCGCTGCGAAGTGACCGAATCGATTAAGCAATGTCAGGTAAACAAATTCTCATCGTCGAAGACGAGCGCCCGATTCGCGACATGATCGCGTTCGCCTTGCGCCGCGGAGGCTTCGAGGTGCGCGAAGCGGGCGATGTGAGCTCGGCGCGCGCGAGCATTGCGGATCGACGTCCGGATCTCGTACTGATCGACTGGATGTTGCCCGACATGAGCGGGCTCGAGCTGACGCGCGCGTTGAAGCGCGACAGGGAAACGCGCGATTTGCCGATCATCATGCTGACCGCACGCGCCGATGAGCAGGACAAAGTGACGGGGCTCGAAGGCGGCGCGGACGATTACGTGACGAAGCCGTTTTCGCCGCGTGAGCTGTTGGCGCGGATTCGTGCCGTACTCCGGCGCGCTTCGGCCAGCGAAGGTGCAGACGTGATCGAGATCGAAGGACTCGTGCTCGATGCTGCCAGCCACCGCGTCAGTGTCGGCGAAAAGACGATTCAGCTCGGACCGACTGAATACAAGCTGCTATCGTTCTTCATGACGCACGCTGAGCGGGTGTACAGTCGTGCACAGCTGCTCGACCGTGTCTGGGGAGGCAACGTGTATGTCGAAGAGCGCACTGTGGACGTGCACATCCGTCGGCTGCGCAAGGCGCTCGAGGCCTTCAAATATGACCGTTTCATCCAAACAGTGCGCGGTTCCGGCTATCGATTTTCGACACGTACGGAGTAAGCCTTGAATTTTCTGCGCGGCATTTCTCCGACGGGTTGGAAGGCGCTGACCAAGCTCGGCGTCGCGCTCGCTGCCGCCTGGCTGATCGGGCTTGCGTTCGGGCGAGCCGCGCTGGCGGTCGCGATCGTTCTGGCCGTCGTGCTCGCAATCCAGGTACGCAACTTCATACGCGTCGAACGTTGGGTGCGTCCTCGCCATCTGGGTGAAGCGCCCGACATCAACGGCGTGTGGGGCGAGCTCGTCGCGAGCATCGATCGAATCCAACGCCGCAGGCAGTATCACAAGGCGCGCGTCATGGAGCTGTTGCGCGAGTTTCGCCGGCTCACGACCGCGATGCCGGAGGGTGCAATCCTGCTCGGGCCCGGCAACGAGATTCTCTGGTTCAACCCGCGCGCTGCCGAATGGCTGCACCTACGTCGCAAGCGCGACTACGGCATGCGCGTGGAGAATCTCATTCGTCATCCGAGCTTCATCGAGTATCTCGCGACGGGCCGGCCGGAAGAGGGTGTCGTCGTTCAGGAGCCTGGCACCAGCAATCGTTGGCTGGCATACAACGTCGTACGCGCGGGCGAGCTTGGCCGCCAGCTCTTGATCGTGCGAGACGTGAGCAGGGAAATGCAGCTCGAGACTCTGCGCAAGGATTTCGTCGCCAATGCATCGCACGAGCTGCGCTCTCCGCTCACTGTGATCAGCGGTTATCTGGATTCGCTTGCGGACGATCAGAGTCTGGATCCTGCTTGGCGCGGACCGGTGGCCGAAATGCGCCGCCAGGCCGAACGGATGAGTCTCATCGTCAGCGACCTCTTGGAACTGTCGAAGCTCGAATCGGGTCAGCGTTCGGCGCCGGAAAAGCCGGTGGACATCGGCGGGTTGTTGACGACGGTGCGCAAGGAAGCCATGGCGCTCGAGCAGCGGCCCGAGAGAATCATCGTGACGCTCGACAGCGATGCATTGCTGCGAGGAAGCGAGCCCGAGCTGCATTCGATCGTCTCGAATCTGGTGACGAACGCGGTGAAGTACACACCGCGTGAAGGCGAAATCGAGCTGCGCTGGTGGACGGACGAGAACGGCGGTCACATCGCAGTTCGCGATACGGGAATCGGCATCGCGCCAGAGCACATTCCGCGCCTGACGGAACGCTTCTATCGGGTCGATGCAGGACGCGCGCGTGAAATGGGCGGT
The DNA here is from genome assembly GCA_036563855.1 of Steroidobacteraceae bacterium. Taxonomy (GTDB): domain Bacteria; phylum Pseudomonadota; class Gammaproteobacteria; order Steroidobacterales; family Steroidobacteraceae; genus Steroidobacter. The sequence continues at coordinate 7,845 of DATCLP010000355.1, forward strand.
TCGGGACTCGGCCTTGCGATCGTGAAGCACGCGCTACAACAACATGAAGGCACGTTGACGATCGACAGCGCCGTGGGGCGCGGCAGCACATTCACATGTCACTTCCCGATGTCGCGGATCGTGCAACGCGCGAACGCGGCTCAGCTGCGCGAAGCAATCGCCGAGTAGCGATATCCCCGAACACGGATGGCGGGAGAAGACGCGAGTCTTCCAGATCCCTTGGTATTCATTGATTTCCTCTGCCGGCAGGGCGCTGCGCGCTCAAGTGTTGCTGAGGAACGCGTGTCATGATCGTTTGTCATTCAAGCGGGTATGACCGGCTCGCAATGACACGTGGCTGTAACAAACCCGTTCTATAAAACGTCGCGCGAGGCAATCGACCGTCCATTATCGGAGGAATCAGTGAACAAGCTGGTCATTGCAGGAACCATGGTTGCAGCCTTGGCGGCGCAGAGCAGCATCGCTCACGCGGCCGGCAGCGAGGAGATCGCCGAGATCCGTTTGCAGCTTCAAACCCTCATCGAGCGCGTGGACAAGCTCGAGCAGGAGAACATGGCCCTCAAGGCGGAGAACGACGCGTTGAGGGCGCAAAGCGACTATCTCGCAGCGGAGACACACGGCTTGCGAAAGGATTCAGCAACACACGCGGCCGAAGGTGCAAAGTTGAAGGGTGCCGATTGGGCGAGCAGAGTCGCGATGAAAGGCGATCTCCGTTATCGGTACGAATTCATCAGCGACGAGACGCTGAATTCGGCCGGCGTGCAGGCAACGGCGGACCGCTATCGAGACCGGATCCGCGCGCGCGTCAATCTCGAAGCCAAGGCGACCGACACGTTACTCGTCGGCATCGGTGTTGCGACGACGGAGAACGGCGATCCTCGCTCGTCCAATCAATCGCTCGACGGCGTGTTTTCGCGCAAGAGCTTCGATTTGGATCTGGCGTACTTCGATTGGCGATTCGCGAGCTGGGGCCATTTGATCGGCGGCAAGATGAAACAGCCGTTTGCGAAGCCGGGGCAGAGCCTGTTCTGGGACAACGACATCAATCCGGAAGGTTTGGCGTTCGCTTTCTCGCGAGGAATGTGGTTCGGCTCGGCGTACGGTTACTGGATCGATGAAATCTCGGGCGCCGAAACAGCAAGAACGTCGGACGTCATGCTGTATGGCGGTCAGGTCGGCGTGAAGGTGCCGATCGGCAGCTCATCGCTGACGGTGGCGGCGCATTACTATGACTTGAGTGGCGGGGTCGGCCGTGCGCCGTTCTATGCCGGCAATGCCAACGGGAACACCACGGCTCTGGTCGGCACGACGCCCGTGCTGGTCTACGACTACGAAGTGATCGATCTGATGGCCGAGCTGAACTTGCTGCTCGGGTCGACTCCGCTGCAGTTCTGGATCGATGCGGCGAAAAACCGCGATCCGGAGGATCACGACACCGCTTGGGCAGCCGGGGTACTGTTGGGCAAGGCCGGGAATCCTCGAACCTGGGAGATCGGGACCTCGTATCAGAAGATCGAGAAGGACGCCTTGTTTGCTCAGC
>DATCLP010000356.1:0-3688 GCA_036563855.1 Steroidobacteraceae bacterium
CTGTCGACGAGCAGGGCGGGTTGCACTTTCACCCCAACAATTCGACCGCCGGTGCGTACGTCGACCTGCGGTTCGAGATGAACGTGCTCGTCGTCTTGACGACGTGCCAGCATCCGCTCGATCCGTCGCCGCACTATCGGCCGCGCGACGTGCGTCTGACGGCGTGGCATTCGCGGCCCGCGCCGCGCAACGATCCTTGTCGTACTAAATGTCCGGAGAACGAGCGCGGATTCAGGAATACGGAGGTGTGGTTCAAATGAGCGTGTCGTTGGCCGAAAGCGCGCTCGATCCGGCGCGTGCCGTCTTCCGTGAGGTCGTCGGCGCCGGCGAGCCGTGGATGGGATCGATCAAGAAGGGGCAGCATTTCCGCATCGTCGACTTAGCAGGCAATCAGGCGGTCGATACTTTGTTCTATCGCGCCGGGACGCTGGAAGAGCGGTACAGCGCTCAGGACACGATTCGCGCCCAAGGCAACATCTATCTGAGCACGGGCACCAAGCTCCTATCGAACGAAGGCAACACGATGCTGACGATCGTCGCGGATACGTGCGGTCGTCACGACACGCTGGGCGGTGCATGCTCTGCCGAAAGCAACACGGTGCGCTACGCGCACGAGAAGCGGCACATGCACAGCTGCCGCGACAACTTTCTCTTGGCGCTCGTACGTTGGGGGGCGAAGTACGGGACCGGATTCAGCAAGCGGGATCTGGCGAGCAACATCAATTTCTTCATGAACGTGCCGGTGACGCCGGAAGGCTCGCTCACGTTCGCCGACGGCATTTCGGCCGCCGGCCGTTACGTCGAGATGCGCGCGGAGATGGACGTGACGGTGCTCATCTCGAACTGTCCGCAGTTGAACAACCCATGCAACGCCTACAACCCAACGCCGATCGAGCTGTTGATATGGGACTAGAAAGCGATCTCAAAGCGCGGCCTGCGGCCGCTCATGACGTTTTGAGATAGGTCTGGGAGCGCGATCGACCGGATGACGAGGCGAACGGCGATGCGCCGATGAGGCATAGCCAACGCCAGTCGCGGGCTCGCAGCCGCGGGACGACCCGCCGGCTAGAACGATGACGCCGGGACGACCTGGCACTTGGTGGCTCGGCTGCCGATGTTCGACAAAGTGCTGATCGCAAATCGCGGCGCTATCGCGTGCCGCATCTTGCGTACGTTACAGCGACTCGGAATTCGTTCGGTCGTCGTCTATTCCGATGCAGATCGTTACGCTCGCCACGTGCAGCTTGCCGACGAAGCCGTGCACATCGGTGCGGCGGCGGCGACGGAAAGTTATCTCAATCAAGATCGAATCATTGCTGCCGCGCTGAACAGCGGTGCGCAGGCCATTCATCCTGGCTATGGATTCCTGAGCGAGAACGCTGCGTTTGCGCAGCGCTGCGAGACCGAGGGGCTTGCCTTCGTCGGACCGACGCCGCAGCAGATGCGTCAGTTCGGGTTGAAGCACACGGCACGCGCCATTGCGCAGGCTCATGACGTGCCGTTGCTGCCGGGTAGCGATTTACTCGCAAGCCTCGAGGAGGCGGAGCGAGTCGCACGCGGCATCGGTTATCCCATCATGCTCAAGAGCACGGCGGGCGGCGGCGGAATCGGCATGCAGCTTTGCCGTTCGAGCGCGGAGCTGCGCGATGCCTTCGAATCGGTCGAGCGGCTCGCGCGCAGCAATTTCAGCGATGGCGGCGTGTTCCTGGAGAAATACGTCGAGCGCGCGAGGCACATCGAAGTGCAGATCTTCGGCGACGGGCGCGGCAATGTCGTTACGCTCGGCGAGCGCGACTGCTCGGTGCAGCGGCGCAATCAAAAAGTAGTCGAGGAAACGCCTGCACCGAATCTCGACGAAGCGACGCGGCGGCGGCTCGCGGAGTGCGCGCAGCGTCTCGGCGAAGCGGTGTCCTATCGTTCGGCTGGCACGGTCGAGTTCGTATACGACGATGTCGCGCGCAAGTTCTATTTCCTCGAGGTCAACACGCGGCTGCAGGTCGAGCATGGTGTGACGGAAGAGGTAAGCGGCATCGATTTGGTCGAATGGATGCTGCGCGTCGCAGCGAACGAGCCGCCCGATCTTGCGAGCTATCGCCACATTCCGCGCGGGCATGCCGTGCAGGTCAGACTCTATGCCGAGGATCCTGCTCGCGAGTTTCGGCCTTCGAGCGGCGCCTTATCGCACGTGAGCTTTCCGCAAAGCGTGCGCGTCGATCATTGGATCGACACGGGTACCGAGGTGTCGTCGTTCTACGATCCGATGCTCGCAAAGCTCATCGCACACGGTGCGACGCGCGAGGAGGCATTGCAGAAGCTCGAGCAGGCGCTGGCGCAAACGCACGTCCACGGCATAGAGACGAATCAAGCGTACTTGCGCACGATCCTCGTCGACGAAGTCTTCCGGTCGGGGCGGCAGTTCACGCGATTCCTGCAGCAACTCGCTTATCGGCCGCGAGCGATCGAAGTCTTGCGGCCCGGTACGCATACGACGGTTCAGGACTATCCGGGGCGCATCGGCTATTGGGACATCGGTGTGCCGCCATCGGGCCCAATGGATGACCTCTCGTTTCGAATCGCCAATCGCCTCGTCGGTAACGACGAGCGCGCAGCGGGACTCGAGCTGACCGTGACTGGATCGACGCTGCGGTTCCATTGTCCGACGACGATTGCGCTGACGGGCGCCGACATGCGCGCAGAGATCGACGGCACGCCGGTGCCACTGGGCGAAGCGATTGAAGTTCCCGCCGGCGCTGTGCTCAAGATGCGCTCCATTCGCGGCGGCGGACAGCGCGCCTACCTGGCCGTGCGCGGCGGCATCGATGTGCCTCTCTACATGGGCAGCCGCGCGACGTTCACGCTCGGCCAGTTCGGCGGGCATGCGGGCCGTGCGCTGCGTGCGGGAGACATGCTGAGGCTCAATGCGCCGGAGGAGAGCAAGCCGAGGGCGCCGGGATGCGCGCTGCCGCGGCTGACGAACGTGTGGAGTATCGCGGTGATGTACGGTCCGCACGGTGCGCCGGACTTCTTCACGTGCGAGGACATGGAGACGTTCTTCGCCGCCCGTTGGCGAGTGCATTACAACTCGAGCCGTACTGGTGTACGGCTGATTGGACCGAAACCGACGTGGGCGCGCAGCGACGGCGGCGAAGCCGGGCTTCATCCGTCGAACATCCACGACAACGCCTACGCGATCGGTGCCGTCGATTTCACGGGCGACATGCCTGTCATTCTCGGACCGGATGGACCGAGCCTCGGCGGATTCGTGTGTCCCGTCACGATCGTGCGTGCCGACTTGTGGAAAGTCGGTCAGCTGCGTCCCGGCGATGAAGTGCAATTTCGTTGCGTGACCGAAGCGCAGGCGCGCGAACTGGAACGGACGCAAGAGCGGTTGCTCGCACAGATCGGATCGGGAGCGCTCGACGATCCAGAGGTGTGGAATCCTGCAGTCGATGCTTCCAAGGGCGTGCGCGAACGATCGCCGGTGCTGTTTCGCAACGACGAAGCAAAGCCTGAAGTTTGTTATCGGCAATGCGGCGACAAGAACCTGCTCGTGGAGTACGGGCCGCAGGTGCTCGATCTCGAGCTGCGCTTCCGTGTGCACGCATTGATGCAGACGCTGCAATCGCAGCACATCGAAGGTCTGCTCGAGCTGACGCCGGGCATCCGATCGTTGCAAGTGCACTACGAC
>DATCLP010000357.1:0-3355 GCA_036563855.1 Steroidobacteraceae bacterium
CGCCGTACCCTCTACTCTTGCAACCCAGCCCCTTTCGGGAAGGTAGCTTTCGGTCATGAAGTTTCGCGTTCAGCTCTTTGTAATCCTGTTCTCGTTCGTCTCGGCGACTTGCTATGCCGGCGGCGGCATGCAACCCGAGCGGGCGGAGAAAGGCATGGTCGCCAGCGTCCATGTGCTCGCTTCGGAAGCCGGCGTGGAAATGATGAAGGCGGGCGGGAATGCCATCGACGCAGCCGTGGCCACGGGTTTCGCGCTCGCGGTCGTCCATCCTTCGGCCGGCAATCTCGGCGGCGGCGGCTTCATGCTCATCCGAATGAACGACGGCGCCACGCATTTTCTGGATTTCCGCGAGAAAGCGCCCGGCAAAGCCCATTCGAAAATGTATTTGGACAAGGACGGCAACGTCGTGCCGCAGTTGAGCCGCGTCGGATATCTCGCGATCGGCGTACCTGGCTCGGTGAAAGGGCTCGTCCACGCCCAACAGAAGTACGGCAAGCTGACGCTCGAGCAAGTGATGGCCCCGGCCATCCGCCTCGCCAGAGAGGGCTACACGCTCAATTGGCAAGACGCGCGCGCGATGTCGAACGACCGAGGCCTCGCCCGCTTCCCGGATTCGCGCCGCATCTTCCAAAACGACGGCAAAGGTTGGAAGCAAGGGGATGTCTTCAAGCAGCCCGAGCTTGCGCGCACCCTCGAGCGCATCGCGGAGTCTCCAGATGATTTCTACACGGGCAAGATGGCGAAGGAGATCGCCGAATTCATTCAGGCCGGCGGCGGACTGATCACGGTCGATGACCTGCGCAATTACGATGTCGTCGAGCGCGAACCGGTCCGCGGCACTTATCGCGGGCTCGAGATCATCAGCGCACCGCCGCCCTCCTCCGGCGGCATTGCACTCATCGAGACGCTCAACATCCTCGAAGGCTTCGACATCGCGAAAGCGGGCTTCATGTCTGCCGAGGCCATTCATCTGATCACGGAGGCTTATCGGCGCGCCTTCTACGATCGCGCTCAATTCCTCGGTGATCCGGAGTTCAGCAACCTCCCCGTCATCGAGTTGACGGACAAAAAGTACGCAGCCCAATGGCGCGCTTCGATCAACCCCGAGCGTGCCAGCCGATCCGCCGCGCTCGAGCGTCCGCCGCTTTCCAAGGCGCTCACCGAATACATGAAGAGGAATCCCGTCGAGGCCCCGCCGCCCGAGCCGAAAGAAACGACGCACTATTCGGTCGTCGACGCAGAGGGCAATGCCGTTGCCGTCACCACGACGCTCAACGGCAGCTACGGCTCGAAGGTCGCGATCGGATCGCTAGGATTTCTGTTGAACAACGAAATGGACGACTTCGCCGCCAAGGTCGGCGTGCCCAACATGTTCGGGTTGATTCAGGGCGAAGCGAATTTGGTCGGACCGAACAAGCGTCCATTGTCGGCGATGACGCCGACGATCGTGCTCAAGGACGGCAAGCTGTGGCTCGTGCTCGGCTCGCCCGGCGGTCCGACGATCATCACGACCGTCGCGAACATTCTCATCGGCGTAGCCGACTTCGGGCTCGACGTACAGCAGGCCGTGAACGCTCCGCGGTTCCATCACCAATGGATTCCGGACCAACTTCGACTCGAGCGCAACCGGTTCTCACCGGACACGATCAAGCTGCTGGAAGCGAAGGGACATTCGATCGGCTACGGACTCGGCGGCGACGGAGAATGCATCCAGATCGATCTCGAAACCGGCATGCGTTTGGGCGCCAGCGACGCACGGAATGTGGCGGGCAAGGCGGTCGGCTATTGAAGATTGAAGATTGAAGAAGATTGAAGATTGAAGACTGAAGGCTGAAGGAAGAGCGCGCATTGCGCGCGGGGCATTCCTCGTCCGGCCTCGTCCGATCCATAGCAAACAAACGAGCTCAATAAGAACGGGGCGCAATCGCGCCCCGCGTACCTACAGCCTACAGTCTAAGGTCTAAGCGGGCTCAGCCCGAGCCCCTGAGCTGCAACGAGTTCTTCACGTCTTTCACGCCTTCGACGTCCTTGGCGATTTCCACGGCACGTTGACGCGCTTCGTTGCTATCGACGAACCCGCTCAATTGCACGCGCCCTTGGAACGTCTCCACTTCGATTTGATGTGCCTTCGTTGTCGGATCTGCAACGAGTGCCGCTTTCACCTTGCCGGTGATCACGCTGTCGTCAATGACGCGTCCGGCGTTTGCGGCTGTGCGTTCCGCCGCGCCGCCTTCTCCCGTCGTGCTACATCCGACGAGCGCGCCCGCACCTATCAGCGCTCCGAGCAACAAAGCCGATGACTTCCTAAACATGCCGATCTCTCCGCAGTGAACCTGCAAACTAAAGAGCAGGCGGTGCAACGAAGTTCCCGCGGGAGCGAGGGAACTTTCCGGCATGCTGCAATTGTTTGTCGGGACGCGACGCAGCTCGGGTACTAGAACCTATCTCAAACGTCGAGCGGCCCTGATCGCGTGTTGAGCGACGCAGGTTCTAGCGGTCGGAATGACTCACTTGCTGTACGACCGCTTTGACCTGTGCAATGACGTCTTCGGCCGTAAACGGTTTACTGATCACCGCTTGGAATAATTCCTGGTCGAACGGACGCGATACGCCTGTACAAGCAACGATCGGAATTGCGGCAGTTCGCGGATTCGCCCGCAGCCGCTCCGCTGCCTGAAAACCGTCCATGATCGGCATAGCGATATCCATCAATATGACGTCCGGCAACTCGCGAGTTGCTTTTTGCACGGCTTCAACGCCGTCTCGAGCGTCGATCACGATGTAGCCGGATGACTCGAGCATTATCGCCAGCGTCCGACGTGCGATATCTTCGTCGTCTGCTACGAGTACCTTCAAAGTGCCTTCCCCGGAAATTCCCAGTGCTTGACTCGAATCGGGCATCCTGCCGTTTCGAGAGGAATTGCCATAGATGGAAATTACCGACATTCGTGCACTCTTCGTGAGCCGCGCAGCTCAGATATCCACACAGATCTTGCCGAAGTGCGCGCCGGAGGCTTCGTAACGAAAGGCATCGGCGAGATCGGCCAAGGCGAACGACCGATCGACGATCGGTTTCAATTGCGTCGCCTCGATGGCTCGAATCATATCCAGCTGGTGCCGACGACTGCCCACCAACAGTCCTTGCAGCGTCACTTGTTTCACCATGAGCAAGGCAGTCGGTACCTCGCCTGCTCGGCCCGTGAGCGTGCCGATCAACGAAATGCGACCGTTGACGCTCGCCGCCGAGATCGATTGCGCGAGCGTTCCAGGGCCGCCGACTTCAATGACATGATCGGCACCGCGCCCGCCGGTCCACTCGCGCACGGCGCTGCCCCACTTCGGCTCGGTCTTGTAA
>DATCLP010000358.1:0-1991 GCA_036563855.1 Steroidobacteraceae bacterium
GCACAGGAGCGGGCGCTCAACGACCGCCTGGCGATCGCTACCGAAGCCGTCGGCCTCGGCACCTACGAAATAGATCTCGTCGAAGGCCGGCTCCTCTGGGTCGAAAATCCGATCAAGGGGCTCGAGTACATCCTGCGCGACTGCCCGACGCTCGAGAAATACGCCGAGGCAATCCATCCGGAAGACCGCGACGTTCTGCCGAATGCGTTGCGCAATGCGTTCGCGACGGGCTCCAAGCACGTCTCGTTCCGCTACCGGGCGTTCACCGAGACAGGCTCCATCATCCACGTGCAGACGTACGCCTATCTCGTGCCGAACGAGCAAGGTCGTATGGTGCGGCTGCTCGGTGCGGCTTGGGACGTCACGAAAGAAGTCGAGGCTGCCGAACGCTTCGAACAGCAAGCGCGCCAGGAAAGCCTGTTGCTGACGCGCCTGAGCATGGCGACGGAGGCGGCCGGAATCTGCTCCTGGGAAATCGACCTCAACACCAATCGTTTCTTGTGGACCGAGAATTGGCTGCCTGCGCTCGGCGATACGCGGCCCGATCGCTCGCAATCCACGGACGCGTTCCTCGCGGCACGCGTCCATCCCGAAGATCGCGACATTTTCCGCGACGCCGTTGTCGCGGCGCTGCACTCGAAGACCGACCGTTTCTCGCTGCGCTATCGGGCGATCGGCGCCGACGGCAACATCGTTCACGTGCAATCGCACGCGCTGCTCATGCGCGACGAGACGGGCTGGGCGCACAGTTTGCTCGGCGTCTCCTGGGACGTGACGCGCGAAGTCGAGGACCAACAGCGGCTGGAAGAGCAGAGACGTCAACAGGAAGTACTGCTCGAGCGCTTGAAGCTCTCGTCGGAAGCCGCCGGCATCTCTTCGTTCGAAGTGGACATGGAGCGCGGCATTTTCCTGTGGTCGGAAAATCCGATTGCATCGCTCAAGGAAATGGACATGAGCGGCGTGTCGCTCGACGACTTCGCCAACGAGATCGTCCTCCCGGAAGATCGCACCAAATTCCGGGACGCTGCGCGTCGAGCGCTCAAAGAGCGCAAGCACAGCTTCTCGTTCCGATATCGGGGTTACGGCAAGAACGGCAACATCGTCCACGTCGAAAACCACGCGCACTTCGTCGTCGATCAGAACAGCGGCCGTGCCGTGCGGTTGCTCGGCGTTTCATGGGATGTCACGGCGAACGTCGAAGCCGCAGAGAAGCTCGAGCGCCAACGCGTTCAGCAGCAGCTGCTGCTCGAGCGCTTGAGCATCGCCACGCAAGTGGCGGACATCAGCTCTTGGGAGATCGACCTGCGCATTCCCGAGTTCCTGTGGATCGAAAATCCAATCAAGGCGCTCATAAAGCCGGGCGACAGTCACTACAGCGTCGCAGAGCTGCAAAAGCGCATCCATCCGGAAGATCGCTCCATCTTCGCGGAGAAGATCGCCGAGGCGATGCGGCTCGGCACGGACCGTCTCTCCTATCGCTATCGCGGCGTAGGCAAGGACGGCGCGGTCGTGCACGTCCAGAACTACGTCAAGCTGTTCTTCGACGAGAACGGCCGTCCGATCTCTGCGCTCGGTGCATCGTGGGACGTCACGAAGGAAATTCAGGCGGCCGAACAGCTCGCGCAACAAGCCGAGCAATTGCGGATCGCCGAACGCCGTTTGGAGCGGGCATCTCTGTCGAGCTCGGAAGGTCACTGGGAGGCCGACATCACGAACGGCCGCGTATGGCTGTCCTCGAGCTATCACACGCTGCTCGGCTATCCGCAGGGCGAATTGCCGACAGATTTCGACGAGCTCAGCGCGCTGCTGCATCCCGAAGACTTGCAGCGGCATCGTCACGCGCTCAAGCGCCACATCGAGGACGGCGTTCCGTACTCGATCGACTGCCGCATCCGTTGCGGCAACGGCGAGTACCGATGGTTCCGCCAGCGCGGCACTGCCGAACGCGATGCTGAGGGCCGTGCGATCACGATCGCAGGCTCGATCCAAGA
>DATCLP010000359.1:0-8562 GCA_036563855.1 Steroidobacteraceae bacterium
TAGCTGCGCGGCGTCTCGGCGCAGACGTCGTGAATCTGGACATGCAGTCGTCGTCGCGCGTGAAAGGCGAGACGGTGCTCGACACGATCTACACGCTTCAGGCGATGCACGCAGACATTCTGGTCATGCGCGATGCGGAGCCAGGATTGCCCGCCTACGTCGCTCAACACGTCGCGCCGCACGTCTGCATCCTGAATGCCGGTGAAGCGCATCTTTCTCATCCGACGCAAGGCTTGCTCGATGCGCTGACCGTGCGCCAGGTGAAGGGCGGATTCGAGGGGCTGCGGATCTTGATCGCCGGCGACATCGCTCACTCGCGCGTGGCGCGCTCGGCGTGGCATGCATTCACGACACTGGGCGTGAAGGAGCTGCGCATTGCTGCGCCGGACGATCTAATGCCGCCGCCCAATGAATTCGGGAACGCGAAGCGATTCGACGATCTCGACCGCGCCATCGAAGGCGTCGACGTCGTCATGGCGCTTCGCATTCAGCGCGAACGTTTCGGCACGACTCGCTTTCCCGACGAAGTGACCTATCACCGCAAGTTCGGCATCACGGCCGAACGCATGCGCAAGGCCAAGCCGGATGCCATCGTGATGCATCCGGGTCCGATGAACCGCGATGTCGAAATCGCGAGCGAAGTGGCCGACGGGCCGCAATCGGTCATCCAACGCCAGGTCACGAACGGCGTCGCCGTCCGCATGGCCGTGCTCGCCACGATCGTGCGCAACGTACAGGCAAGGCGGCAGATAAGGTGAGGGAAAGAAAAAAGGAAACGGGAAAAGAGCGATCGCTCTGTGACTTCATTGCACACAACGAGTCAGGAGTCTCCAGTCACTCGAATCACGAATCACGACCTTTCCCGTTTCCCCTTTCCCTTTCCCTCCAATCGATGAACCCTAAATGACATCGACGACCCACCCGACACACCGCGGCTCGATCTTCCTCGAAGACGCCGAAGTTCTTTCGCACGACGGCTTCGAAGGCAATCAATACATCCTGAAACTGCGCTCGCCGAAATGTGCGCGAGCTGCCACGCCGGGATCGTTCGTGCACCTGACGTGCGATGAATCGCTGCCGATGCGCCGTCCGCTGTCGATCATGCGTGCGGATGCCGAACGCGGCACGATCGAGGTCCTCTACAAAGTCGTCGGAGGCGGGCTCGCACTGCTCGCGAAAAAGCGCCCGGGCGACCGCATCAGTTCCTTGGGTCCGATCGGTAACGGCTTCGTTCCGCACCCGGACAGACCGCGAACCCTGCTCGTCGGCGGCGGCGTCGGCATTCCGCCCATGATTTTCCTTGCCGAGCGCTTGCGCGAACGACGCGATGTGCCCTGGCAACCGCTCGTGTTGATGGGATCGGAAGTGCCGTTCCCTTTCCGCACGCGTCCGTCCACGATCGTCGTTCCCGGCATGCCCGAGGGCACGATTGGATGCATGCCCATGCTGGACGAATGGGGCATTCCGAGCCGGCTCGCGAGCCTCGCGGGCTTCCCGGGGTGTTACGAAGGGTACGTAACGGATTTGGCGGCAAGCTGGCTCGGCTCGCTGGACGCGAGCACGCTTGCCGAAGTCGAGATGTTTGCGTGCGGTCCGACCGTCATGCTCAAAGCCGCCGCAGCCGTGGCACAACGCTTCGACATTCCATGTCAGGTCTCGCTCGAAGAATTCATGGCGTGCGGCGTCGGCGGGTGTGCAGGCTGCGCAGTGCGCGTGCAAACGCCAACCGGTCCTGCGATGAAGCGGGTGTGCGTGGACGGACCTGTCTTCGATGCGCGAACCGTGTTTGCCGCCTGAAGTCGCGGCGATCAGCCGAAATTGATCTTCGCTTCGAGATTGGTACGCGAATCGGCGTACGCGAGCGCATCTTCCAGCGTGATTCGACCCGCCTTGTAAAGCTCGTACAGCGCGGTATCGAAGTGCTGCATGCCCTTCTCGGAGCTCGTGCGTAGCGCCTCTTTCGCGCCGATCACGTCGCCCTTCTTGATGAGCTCCTGGACGTGCGGCGTATTGATCAAGCACTCGACCGCCGCGACACGGCGCTTGTTCTTACCGGGCACCAAGCGCTGCGCGATGATCGCGCGCAAGTATTGCGACAGATCGAGGAAGATCTGCGGGTGCTGCTCGCGCGGGAACATGTTGATGATGCGATCCAGCGTTTCCGCGGTGTTGTTCGCATGGAGCGTGGCGAGAACCAGATGTCCGGTGCCGGCGAGCATGATCGCCGACTCCATCGTCTCGCGGTCGCGAATCTCGCCGATCAGCAGCACATCGGGCGCAGCGCGCATCGCGCTTCGCAGCGCGCGGGCGTACGACTTCGTGTCGAGACCGACCTCGCGCTGATTGATGATCGACTTCTTGTTCGTGTGCAGGAACTCGATCGGATCCTCGATCGTGATGATGTGATCCGAGGAGTTCTCGTTGCGATAGTTGATCATCGCGGCAAGCGTCGTCGACTTGCCCGAGCCGGTCGCACCCACCATGAGGATGAGACCGCGCTTGAGCATGACCAGGTCTTTCAGGATTTCGGGCAGGCCGAGATCGTCGATGCGCGGCATATCAGCAGTGATGTACCGCAACACCATCGCCGGATTGCCGCGTTGATGGAAGACGTTCACGCGGAAACGGCCCAAGCCAGGCTCCGAGATCGCGAAATCGATCTCGAGCTCTTCGTTGAATGCGTCGATCTGTTCCTGCGTCATCAAGCCGTAGGCCGCCTGCCGGACGACTTCGGGCGTCAGGATCTGCTTGTTGACGGGATAGATCTGCCCTTCGATCTTGATCTTGATCGGCGCGTACGAGGTGAAGAACAAGTCGGAAGCGCGCTTGTCCACCATCAGCTTGAACAAGGGCTTGGTATTGAGGACGACGGGACGCTCCTCGGTACCGGTGCCCCCGTTCAGCTCGTTTTCGACCGCATCACCTTCTGCTGACATAGTCCTTCGAGAATCGTCTTTAACCAGACTGTGGGCCGTGGGCTATAGGCTGTAGGAAGAAGCGTGTCCTCGAGCCTTCAGCCTACAGCCTTCAGCCTAGCACTAACCTCTGCCTCCTATGATGCCTTCGACTTCGTCCTCCATGATGCGCAAGCTGCTGCCTGCATCGTCGGAGATCTTCATCTCGCGCTTGCTTTCGAGCTTGATGCGCAGCCGCACCTCGTTCTTCGAGTCGGCGTTGCGCAGCGCTTCCTCGTAGGAGATCGCGCCGGCCTCGTACAGCTCGAACAGCGACTGATCGAAGGTCTTCATGCCGAGCCGGTTCGACTTCGCCATGACTTCCTTGATCGCCGCCACTTCGCCCTTGAAGATCAAGTCGGCGATGAGCGGCGAGTTGAGCATGATTTCCATCGCTGCGATACGGCCGGTCCCGGATTCGCGCGGAATCAATCGCTGCGAAATCATGGCGCGAATGTTCAGCGACAGATCCATCAGGAGCTGCTCGCGCCGCTCTTCGGGGAAGAAGTTGATGATGCGGTCTAGGGCCTGGTTCGCGCTGTTCGCGTGCAGCGTCGCGAGCACGAGGTGACCCGTCTCTGCGAACTGGATGCCGTACTCCATCGTCTCGCGATCGCGAATCTCGCCGATCAGGATGACGTCCGGCGCCTGACGCAACGTGTTCTTGAGCGCCGTGTGCCAGTTTTCGGTGTCGACGCCCACTTCGCGGTGCGTGACGACGCAGCCCTTGTGCGTGTGTACGTACTCGACCGGGTCTTCGATCGTGATGATGTGGCCGCGCGTCTTCTCGTTGCGATAGTTGAGCATCGCGGCGAGCGTCGTCGACTTACCGGACCCCGTACCGCCGACCACGATCACCAGTCCGCGCTTGGACATTACGATGTCCTTCAAGATCGGCGGCAGCTCCATCTCTTCGATCGTCGGGATCTTTGCGTTGATCATGCGCACGACGCAGCCGATCAAACCTTGCTGCACGAACGCGCTGACACGGAAGCGGCCGATGCCCGCCGGAGCAATCGCAAAGTTGCACTCCTTCGTCGCGTCGAACTCGCGGGTCTGCTTGTCGTTCATGATCGACCGCACGAGCACTGCAGCCTGTTCGGCCGTCAGCACGCGCTCGGATTGAGGGCGAATCTCGCCATCGATCTTGATCGCCGGAGGAAAGCCCGCCGTGATGAACAAGTCCGACCCCTTGCGCTCGACCATGCGCTTCAAGAGGTCTTGCATCAGTTTGATGGCTTGTTCGCGTTCCATTGTGTGCTCCCGGCCGTGCGGCCTCCGCAAGGCTGTAGACTGTAGGCTCTAGGCCGTAGCCTCTAGCCAGAATGCGCCGCACCGCGGCGCGGAGTTGATCATCCCCAGGTTCATCGCCGAGCTCTTGCCCATTCGATTACAGCCCACAGCCTCCAGCCTAAGCCTCGCTTTCTAGGCTGCGCCTAGAAGGCGTCTTTGTTCTGCGCCCTGAAGCGCGCTTCTTCCTTGGTGACGATACCCTTTTGCAGCAGCTCCGCCAGGCACTGGTCGAGCGTCTGCATGCCGTCCTTCTGACCGGTCTGAATCGCGGAGTACATCTGAGCGATCTTGCCTTCGCGAATCAAGTTACGGATTGCCGGTGTACCGATCATGATTTCGTGCGCTGCAACGCGGCCGCCGCCGATGCGCTTGAGCAGCGTCTGGGAGATCACTGCGCGCAGCGATTCCGACAACATCGTGCGCACCATCTCCTTCTCGGCCGCCGGGAATACGTCGACGATACGGTCGATCGTCTTGGCGGCGGAGCTCGTATGCAACGTGCCGAACACGAGGTGGCCCGTTTCGGCCGCGGTCAAGGCCAAGCGAATGGTCTCGAGGTCGCGCATCTCGCCGACCAGGATCACGTCGGGGTCTTCACGCAAAGCCGACCGCAACGCTTCGCTGAAGCCGAGCGTGTCGCGGTGCACTTCGCGTTGATTGATGAGCGATCGCTTACTCTCGTGCACGAACTCGATCGGATCCTCGATCGTGATGATGTGATCCGGCTTGTTGTCGTTGATGTAGTTGATCATCGCCGCCAAAGTCGTCGACTTGCCGGAGCCGGTCGGACCCGTGACGAGCACCAAGCCGCGCGGCTGCATCGCCAGATCCTTGAAGATCTTCGGCGCATTCAAGTCGTCGAGCGACATGATCAGCGAAGGAATCGTTCGGAAGACCGCAGCAGCACCGCGGCTCTGATTGAAGGCATTCACGCGGAAGCGCGCGAGTTTCGGAATCTCGAACGAAAAGTCCGTTTCGTAGAACTCTTCGTACGCCTTCCGCTGCTTGTCATTCATGATGTCGTACACCATGCTGTGCACTTCCTTGTGACTCAGCGGCGGCATGTTGATGCGCTTCATGTCGCCGTCGACGCGGATCATCGGCGGCACGCCCGCGGACAGATGCAGGTCGGACGCGTTGTTCTTGACGGCGAATGCGAGTAGCTGCGCAATATCGACAGGCATGCAATCTTCCTCGGGCTTATCTAGCGACGCTGGCGGATCGCGCGATCGGAACGCACTCGCTGTAGCATTTGGTTACTTGCACAGGTTCGACGCTCAGGTCGAACGCCGCAGCGGCTCACGTCTTGCGCGCACCTCGGCACGCACACTCCGCGAAGCGCGCAAGTCAGTATAGCGGAGCGGTATTGCAGCCAATATGTTAACTGGTGCTCAGTTTTCGGGTGATCGAGGACGCCGAACGGCGATTTTGGATGCTATGCACGCATGGAGCCGGCGCCGCCATCGGTTCGCCGAAGCAGCCCCAACAGCCTGAGCGCAAACACGCACTCATCTGGGCCACTCATGTCTGCCGATCCCTTGCTGCAACGTTGGACTGCGACCAAACAACGAATTTTCGAAGCCGCAGTGCGCTACGGGCGCGACCCCGAGAGCGTCGGGTTGGTGGCCATCAGCAAGGGGCAGCCAGCAGAGAAACTGCGGCGCATCGCGGAAGCGGGCCAGCGCGACTTCGGCGAAAACTATCTTCAAGAGGCGCTCGCAAAAATGCGCGAGCTCGCGGATCTGCCGATCACATGGCACTTCACCGGACAGATTCAAAGCAACAAGACGCGACCCATAGCCGAACATTTCCAGTGGGTGCACACGGTGGATCGCGAGCGCATCGCCGTGCGCTTGAACGACCAACGGCCTCATCACGCCCCGCCGCTCAATGTCTGTATCGAGGTACTTCTCGAAGACGAGCCTGGTAAGGGCGGCGTGCGCGAAGCCGAGCTCTTGCCGCTCGCGCAGCGAATCCGCGAGCTGCCTCGCCTACGGCTGCGAGGACTGATGTGCATTCCGCCGGCACGCGAAACGTTCGAAGAACAGCTCGCGTTGTTTCGCCGCTTGGCGGAGCACTTGCAGACGCTGAACGCGCAGGGTTTCGAGCTCGATACGCTGTCGATGGGCATGTCCTCGGATGTCGAAGCGGCCATCGCAGCGGGCGCCACGTGGGTGCGCGTGGGCACGGCTATCTTCGGTGCTCGCGGTTGAGTCGCTGGGCACATCCTGCCACTCTGCACGTCCTGTTTCGGTTCCGGCCGGCAAGAAGGTTCTGACGCGTTTGATCAGTCGCGGTCGTGTCGTGTGTCGAAGTTGCGCGACCGCGCAATAGGCAAGACAAGGGCAGTCACATGGTCTATTCGATAGGGTTCATCGGCGGCGGCAACATGGCGCGGAGCCTGATCGGCGGGCTCGTCGCACGAGGTACCAATCCAGCAAGCATCATCGTCGCCGATCCGGTCGACGCCCAGCGCACGAGCTTGGCCGCTCGCTACGGTGTGGCCGTCACGAACGACAATTCGGCCGTGGCGAAGGACTCCGAAGTCGTGGTGCTTGCCGTCAAACCGCAGGACCTGCGCAGCGCAGCGACCGGCATTGCACACGCACTACGACCCGAAACCTTGGTCGTTTCGGTCGCCGCCGGCATCCGAGCCAGCGATATTCGGCGCTGGGTCCAAGGCCGAGCGGTGGTCCGCTGCATGCCGAATCGTCCTGCCCTGGAAGGCTGCGGAATGACCGCCCTGTACGCATCGCAAGAGATCGGTGCGAACGAACGCCGCCGCGCCGAAGAAATCCTGAGCGCAGTCGGCGCGACCGTGTGGGTGGACGAGGAAGCGCAGATGGATGCCGTCACCGCTGTATCGGGAAGCGGTCCCGCCTACTTCTTTTTGCTGATCGAGATTCTCGAACAGACCGGTGTCAAGCTGGGACTGTCTGCGGAAGTCGCGCATCGGCTCGCCGTAGAAACCGCGTACGGAGCCGGCAACATGGCGAGGCTTTCTAACGAAACGCCGGCCACCCTGCGCGAACAAGTGACGTCGAAAGGCGGTACGACGGCGGCAGCTCTGCAGCACCTCGAAGCGCACAACGTCCGTGCTATCTTTGCGGACGCCATAACGGCCGCTGCTCGACGCTCAGCGGAGCTCGCAGATCAATTCGGAAACGGCTAACACCGCACCTACGCCCTGCCGATGGACGCTGTCGTATTCATCGTTCGCACCCTGCTGCAGGTGCTGCTCGTCACCGTGTTCCTGCTGCGCGTTCTGTTGCCGCTCGTGCGCGCCGACTCGCGCAACCAGCTATCGCAGGCGGTGATCCGCCTCACCAATCCGTTGGTGCTGCCGTTGCGGCGCATCCTGCCGCCGATCGGCAAGGTCGACACGGGATCCATCGTCGCCCTGCTCATCGTGCAAACAGCCACGACTGCGGTCTTGTGGCTGCTCGGTGCCTATCCGTGGATCTTCACGGCAGGACAATTCGTGCATGCCGTCCTGCTCAATCTGGTCATTACGATTCTGCAGTTCTACACGTTCGCGCTCTTCTTATATGTGCTGCTGAGCTGGGTTGCCCCCGGCACCTACAGTCCCGCAGCCGCGTTGCTGTCGAGCCTGTGCGAACCGCTATTGCGGCCGGTCCGCCGGTTGATCCCTCCGATCGGCGGGCTGGACCTGTCCGCACTGTTCGTGATCATCGCGCTGCAGGCGCTGGTCATCCTGATCACCTGACCCGGGTTCGCTCGGCGGGGCAAGTACGGGACTGATACCGACAGGCGATTGGTCTATAGTCGCAACAGCGCGCGCGTTGCGAAGGGAATCCGGGCATCCACGTGCAGCATCTTTTGGGCTCATTGGAGGACGGCATGCAAACAAGAACGATCATCTGCGTTTCGTTGCTCGCCTTGTCGGCCCTGACCGCATGCGACCGCACGCCTCCCGCACCGGCGACCCAGCCGGCCCAGCGTGCAACCGAGTCGTACCAGGACTTCGGCCAGTATTCGGTGCACTACAACGCTGTGCGGACAGACTCCCTCACGCCCGAGGTGGCGCGTTCGTACGGCATCCAGCGCAGCGGCAACCGCGTGATGCTGACGGTGACGATACTACGCAAGGACGGCCAGTCCCCGGGCAAACCCGTCGACGGCACCGTAGAAGTTTCCGCTTACAACTTGAATGGACAAATGAAAGGCATCGAGATGCGGCGCGTTTCCGAGGGCGATGCCGTCTATTACATCGGCGAGGTATCGATCAGCGGAAGCGAGCACCTGGTGTTCGACATCAGCGCGACGCCGACAGGCGAAACCACCCCCTTCAAAG
>DATCLP010000360.1:0-3915 GCA_036563855.1 Steroidobacteraceae bacterium
GCGTGGGACTACACGTTCTCGATCAAACCGAGCAGACGCTACGAAGCCATCTTTCCGGCACGCTCTCGTAACGGCGTGATCACGTCGACGAAGCCTGTGGACGGCACGCTGCGCGAGCCGGCGTACGTGCGCGACCTGCAGCTCACGAAAGCGCAAGTGAAACTGACCATGCATCCCGACGGCACGCTGACCGGTTATGTCGGCGGCTATCGTCCGTGGGAGCCGGTGTACAGGGGCTGGGTGAATGCGCGCGGGCCCGTGATCGAAGTGCTCACCTGGGTGCAATTGCCGGCGGTGTGGTATGCGCTCAAGCGCAACGCCGACTACAGCCCGGCGGGACCGAACGGCGAGAAGACGCACATTTCTTATGCGTTGTGGGTCTCGGCAATCCCCGCATATGTGATGACGCCGGACGCGAGCGAGCAAGTCACGCGTGTCGTCTCGTACAAAGACTTGGCGCCGAGCGAGGATGTGCGAGTAGCGTTCGAATCGATCTCGTCGAGGATTCGCGTCGTCGACGGCATCGTGATCGATCCTAATGCGAAGTGGCAGGCCGGTCCGAACGCCGTCATCCTGCCGCCGAAGAAGGCTGCGGACGCGAGCAAGACGCAATGAGAACAGTCTTCGCGTTCGCCCTTGCGCTCGTTGCAGCGCCGTCGCTCGCAGAGCAGCCGGCATCCGGCATTCCTGACGACGAGCGGCCGATTCGCGTTTCCGGCCTCGGCATTCGCGTGAGCGATCTCGAGCGCTCGAAGCGCTTCTACACGGAAGTATTGGGCTTGAAGGTCGGCGCAAGAGTGCCGGCGCAAGGCGAGGCGCGAGAGTACTTGCTCGGGCTCACCGGCAACATCCGCGAAGACACGCTCATCGTGATTCGCCAAGGCGACGTGAAGCCCGGTGCGACCGAGTTCGGTACGATCACGATCGTCGTGCCGAACGGCCGCAAGATGGCCGAGCGCGTCGTTGCAGCCGGCTACCAAACGGCGCGGCCGATCGTCGACGGCACGAACTTCGTGCGCGATCCGGACGGATACCTCATCGAGCTCTACCAGCGCCCGACGCCGCAGCCACGGTGAGCGCACCCGTGGCCATGCGAGTGCGCGCCATGCAGGCTGCTGCGAAGTCGTTAGAACCTATCTCAAAACGTCATGAGCGGCCGCAGGTCGCATTTTGAGGAGCGCAGGATCCGCAGGTATGTGGATACATGAGGAATCCGAGCACCGCAAAGACGCGACCGCGCGAGTCAGCGCGGTTTCCTGCGGTCGCGCAGTAGTCTTGGATAGGTTCTTACAGCTTGCGGAACTCGCGATCCGTCCACCACGGAAAGAAGCTCGGCATGTCCTTGCTGACGCGATCCGTGAACTTCGCCGGCCGCTTCTCGAGAAATGCCGTAATCCCTTCCTTGGCATCGGCGGACTTGCCGAGCGCTGCAAGCGCGGCAGTGTCGATCTCGTGCGCATCGATCGGATGAGGCGCGTTCATCATGCGCCACATCATGTGCCGCACGAGCGCGATCGAAACGGCGGACGCATTGTCGATGAACTCTTTCGCGAGCGCACGCGCTGCCGGCAACAAATCGTCGGGCTCATGCACGCTGCGCAAGAGTCCCGCTTCGAGTCCCTCCTCCGAACGGAAGATGCGCGCCGAATAGCACCACTCGAGCGCCTTGCTAATGCCGACGATGCGAGGAAGGAACCAGCTCGAGCACGCTTCCGGCACGATGCCGCGCGCCGCGAACACGAAGCCGAGTTTTGCGCCGGTGACGGCCATGCGAATGTCCATGGCCAATGTCATCGTCAATCCGACACCGACTGCGGCGCCATTGATCGCCGCGATGACGGGCTTGTTGAAATCGAAGATCCGGCGCGTGACGCGTCCTCCGCCGTCGCCGACATATTTCTGCGCAGTGGATTGAGCGGCGATGTGCTCGGCATGCCTGCTCCAGGTGTCGCCGCCTTTCTCCAAATCGGAACCGGCGCAAAAGGCGCGGCCGGCACCGGTAACGATCACGACCTTGATGTCATCGTCGGCGTCGGCTCGGTCGAAGGCGTCGATGAGCTCGTCCGCCATACGGCCAGTGAAGGCGTTCATCCGCTCCGGCCGGTTCAGCGTCAGGGTCAGGATCCGGTCGGCAACTTCGTAACGCAGCGTTTCGTAGTTCATCGTAACTATCCAGCGGGTACAGATATTCGGAATATACGCGAAGGCTCGTGCAGCGCGAGTCGTGAACCTTTCTTGATTGACCGTTTGGCCGTTCGCGAGTCACGCTCTTGCGTGCTCGCACAAGAACACAGGGGGAATGGATCATGAAGCATCGTGGAGTCCTGTTGGCTGCGGCGGCCTTGGTTGCCGGCGCCGCGTTGGCGCAAACAGCCCCGAAACCGACGCCCGTCAAGGTCACGATCGATACCGGCGTGCTCGTCGGCGAGAGCGTCGACGGTGTGAACGTGTTCAGAGGCGTGCCGTATGCGAAGCCGCCGATCGGCGAGCTGCGTTGGAAAGCTGCGCAGAAGCCCGACAAATGGCCTGGCGAGCGCGCTGCGGTTGCGCACGAACCGCCGTGTCCGCAGCCGGTGAACATGGACGGCACGGCCAATGGCGGCGGCGTGTCGGGGGTGCAATCGGAGGATTGCTTGTATCTGACGTTGTTCGCGCCGGCCAATGCGAACAAGGCGCCCGTCGTGCTGTGGTTCTACGGCGGCGCCGCATTCCTCGGTGCGGGACATCTCGGCTCGTACAACGGCACGTCGAACGCCAAGAACGGCGTCATCACGGTCGCGATCAACTATCGTCTCGGTTCGCTGGCGAACTTCTCGCATCCCGCGCTCACCAAGGAAGCGGGACCGAACGATCCGCTCGGAAACTTCGCGCTTACGGATGCGGTTGCCGCGCTTCAGTGGATTCAGCGCAACATCGCTGCATTCGGCGGCGATCCGAACAACGTGACGATCGCAGGGCAATCGGCTGGCGGCGCAATGGTCGTGAATCTCTTGTCGATTCCGTCCGCCAAGGGCCTGTACCACAAGGCCATCGTTCAGTCCGGCGCGCTCTTGCGTCGCGGCCAAACGATGGAAGAAGCGGAAAAGCGCGGTGTCGAAGCCGCGAAGGCGTTGGGCTTGCCCGAGAATGCGACGGCTGAGCAGCTTCGTGCAGTGTCTGCGCAGACATTGGTTGCGAATGAAGCAACGCGACGCGGAGTGAGCTCGCCGATCGACGGCCGCTTCCGCACGATTTCGACGATCGATGCGCTCAATCAAGGCACTGAGATCGATGTGCCGGTGATGGTCGGATCGAACAACGGCGAAGGCGGCTTCAACGCCGCGCGCACGCTCGCGAAGCTCGCCGGCGATAGCGGTGCGGGTGCATGGCTGTACCATTTCGCTTACGTCCCGAAGTTCCGTCGCGACGAATGGAAGAACGGCGCGATTCATTCTGCCGAGCTGATGTTCACCTTCGACTCCATCGATACCTCGAGTTGGGCGGTGAGCAAGACCGGCAAAGCGGACGACGCCGATCGCGCCGTTGCGAAGCTCGTCAACTCGTGCTGGATCGCGTTCTACAAGATGGATCCGAAGGCGAAGTCGTTTACCTGTGCAAACGGCGTGAACTGGCCGGCGTACACCGAGGCCGGCGATGACGTCATGCAATTCACAGACAAGGCGCAGATCGTGAAGTCGAAGACGATTCCGGACGGTCCGCAGCGTCCGGCAAGCGTCGGAAGCTGAGCGGACGCAGCGATCTTCGATGATGGAGCGGCTGCTCCGGCGAGTTCTACGCCGGAGCAGCCCGAAATAACGAGTTGCGTGTGAATTCGAGTACTGGGTCCGATAGCGTCGGCGATAACTCTCTCGACGAAGGCAAAGCTCGCGATGACGACGAGCGGGATGCCTCGCAAACCTACACGCTGTACGGCGG
>DATCLP010000361.1:0-2681 GCA_036563855.1 Steroidobacteraceae bacterium
GCCTCGACCTTCGTCTTCACTTTCGCGATCGCTTCGTCGGCCCCGTTTGCATCCAACACGTCCGCAATCCAACCTGCGAGCTCGACGACCTCCTTTTCGCGGAAACCGCGCGTCGTGACTGCAGGCGTCCCGATACGCAAACCGCTCGTCACGAACGGCGGGCGCGGATCGTTCGGCACTGCATTCTTGTTCACCGTGATATGTGCGCGGCCGAGCGCAGCGTCCGCGTCCTTGCCCGTGATGTTCTTGTCGATGAGATCGACCAGGAACAGGTGATTGTCCGTACCGCCCGAAACGATCTTGTAACCGCGATTCATGAGCGCACCGGCCATCGCACGCGCATTGGCGAGGACCTGCTTTTGATACTCGACGAACTCGGGCTGCAACGCCTCGAGCAGCGCGACTGCCTTCGCCGCGATCACGTGCATCAAGGGACCGCCCTGCGTTCCAGGAAAAACGATCGAATTGAGCTTCTTCTCGATCTCGGGATCGCTCTTCGCGAGGATCAGGCCGCCGCGTGGTCCGCGCAAAGTCTTGTGGGTCGTCGTCGTCACGACGTGAGCGTACGGCACGGGGCTCGGGTAGATGCCCGCGGCGACGAGTCCTGCAACGTGCGCCATGTCGACGAGCAGATAGGCATTCACGCCGTCGGCGATCTTGCGGAACCGCTCCCAATCGACGACTCGCGAATAGGCCGAGAAGCCTGCCACGATCAGCTTCGGCCGATGTTCCTGAGCGAGCCTTTCGACCTGCGCGTAATCGATCTCGCCGGTATTCGGATCGAGACCGTATTGCACGGCCTTGAACAGCTTGCCCGAAAAGTTCACCTTCGCGCCGTGAGTGAGATGTCCGCCGTGGTCGAGGCTCATCCCTAAGATCGTTTCGCCCGGATTCACGAGCGCCAGGTATGCCGCTGCATTCGCTTGCGAGCCGGAGTGCGGCTGAACATTGGCATAACCCGCATCGAACAGCTTTTTCGCCCGGTCGATCGCCAGCTGCTCGACGACATCGACGTGCTCGCACCCGCCGTAATAACGCTTACCTGGATAACCTTCGGCGTACTTGTTCGTCAGCACCGAACCCTGCGCCTCGAGCACGCGCGGACTTGCGTAATTCTCGGACGCGATCAGCTCGATGTGGTCTTCCTGGCGCTGGGCTTCGCCGCGCAATGCCGCATCGAGCTCAGGGTCGAAGCCGGCGATCTTCAAATTTGGTGCGAACATCTAGGACCTATTTCCGGTGTGAGGCGGGCCGGGAATTGTAAAGGCGCGACCTGTCCGGCGACAGGTCCGGGCAAGAAACCAGGCTATTCCTCAGCCGGACGCGGCAGCGAGTCGACGAAGCTGGCAACGACGCGCGTCCATGCCCGGGCGAGATTGCGCCGGTTGTAGCCCCCGCCGCCGAGCCCGACGACGCGGCCGTGGCCGAGCTCATCGGCGATTGCGCACAGCCGGGCTGCTGCATGCGCGTGGGCCTCTTCGCTCAAACGCAGATGAGTGAGCGGATCTCCTTCCAGACTGTCCGCGCCGCATTGAAAAACGATGAACTCCGGCTTGCCCGCACGCAAATAGTCTTCAACGCGCTCCCATGCAGCCCTGTAGTGCTGATCGGTCGCGCCCGGCGGAAGCGGAATGTTCAACTTCGTTCCGACGGCCGGGCCTACGCCCGTCTCGTCTTCGAACCCCGTGCCGGGGAACAGGAAGCGCCCGTCTTCGTGCAGATCCGCAAACAACACGTCGGGATCGGCTTCGAAGGCGTAGAACACGCCGTCGCCATGGTGCGCATCGATGTCCACGTAGGCGATGCGGCGCAAGCCGTACTGCTTGCGCAACGCTTGAATAGCGATGCCGCAGTCGTTGAAAACGCAGAAACCGGACGCACGTCCCGGTGCAGCGTGATGCAATCCTGCAATCGGCACGAACGCACGCTTGGCGAGGCCGCGCATCACCGCATCGACGGCTTCGAGCGTTGCGCCGACGACATGGCTGGCCGCCTCGAAGATGCCCTTTGCTGCGGGCGTGTCGCCGGCGTCCAGATAGCCGTGACCGGTTGCCGATCGTTCGCGAACCAAATCGATGTAGGCGGGCTCGTGGAAGTATTCGAGCTCGGTGCGGGTCGCCTGCCGAGGCTGCCCGCGAAGCACGCGGCCATCCAACCCCGCTTCGTGCAACTCGCGCATGAATGCGCTGTGCCGATCGGGACCGAACGGATGTCCGTCGCCGAATCCGTAGCGCGCGATCTGGTCGCCTGAGACCAGCAAAACCGCGGATTCGCTGCGCTCGCTCAAGTGCTTCCCCCCAAACTTTCGCACGAGAGTATCACGCTCCGCGGCTACACCGGCCGGTCCGACCGCCAAAGGCGGCTCGGGCCCGCTTTGGGTATCATTCGGGACCTTTTTCCGATCGCTCGAAGAATCGGCATGGCTCAATACATCTACACCATGAATCGTGTTTCCAAGGTGGTGCCGCCCAAGCGCGTCATCTTGCGAGACATTTCCCTATCGTTTTTCCCCGGCGCCAAGATCGGCGTGCTCGGCTTGAACGGTGCCGGAAAGTCCACGCTGCTTCGGATCATGGCTGGCGTCGACAAGGAATTCGACGGCGAAGCGCGGCCGCAGCCAGGAATCAAGATCGGCTATCTGCCGCAGGAACCGCAGCTCGATCCCACCAAGGACGTGCGCG
>DATCLP010000362.1:0-3351 GCA_036563855.1 Steroidobacteraceae bacterium
CGCTTGCGCGATCATCGCGATGCCGGCCTGCTGCAAGATTTGAGCGCGAGTGAGCTCCGCGGTTTCGGCCGCGAAGTCCGCGTCCAGGATGCGCGAGCGGCTTGCGGTCAGCGACTCGGCGCTGGTCGCGAGGTTGGCGATCGTGGATTCCAGCCGATTGAGCTGCGCACCGATCTCGGCGCGCCGCGCGGTCACATACTCGAGCGCACGATCCATCTTCATGATCACGCGGTTCGGATCCTCGGTGACGTCGGCATCCAAAATATCGAGCGCCGCGCCGTTCATCGCGAAGCTGTTGATGGCCAGCGTCTGACCGGCATCGGCACCGATCTGCAGCGTGTGCGCCGGACCCGAAACCTTTTCTGCCGCTGCGACCTCCTCCCAGACCTCTTCGAAGCCTGCGAGCTGATCGAAGCCGCTGCGCGTCGCAAAGTTCGGGACGACCGATTCAGCTGTCTTGACCGGGCCGCCGCTCGCATTTGCGCCGCCGATCGCACCCGTATCTTCGTCGGTCAACTGACCCGAGGTGAGCAAGTCTGAGATGAAATTCGCACCATTGGCCTGAAAGTCGGCCTTGAAGTCGGCAACGCTCGCGAAGCGCCCGCTCGAAGCGTTCGCCAGCGCTTGATCCAGCGTGCGAGTCGGATCGGCCGCAAGATACGTCATGATGTCGCGAATGCCCGCGCCGCCCGCCGCTTTGATCTCGGCATCGAGATAGCGCATGCCGGCATAAGCCGCCGAGTACGCTTCGCTCGTACTATCCCAGCTCACGCCCCAATCGTTGACCTTGGCCATGACGCCGGCAATGCCGTTTGCGGCCGTGCCGTTGCCAAGGCGTACGAGATCGGAATACAGCCGCTCGTCCGCACCGTGTATCAGCTCGGCCGTGCCTTCGATGAAAAACTCCTGATGGTTAGCGGCCATGTGACCGACATTCATCGTCGCAAACATGACCGCGTGCGTCATCTCGTGGGCGAGAATTCGATCGTTGAACATCGGCGCCGTTCCGCCGTTCGGAGGATTCGCGGGCACGAAATCCGCCATGTCGATCTGCAGCGTGATGTTCGTGCCGGGACCGCTCGTTCCCAAACTTGCTGTCACGCGTGCGAGCGTTCCGCCTTGTCCATCGCTGAACGACGTGAGCTCGATTCGAATTTGCTGGCCGTTCGCTGCGATGCCGAACTGCTCGCGAATCAGATTTTCAGCAGCCGTGAGCCAGCCCGACTGCAATCCGTCGAGCACTGCAAGCTGGTCTGGGTCGCCGACGGCGCTGTCCTTCGTTTGCGCGAAGATCTGTTGCCCGTTGAACGAAGTCGTGCGCCCGACGCGATCGATTTCCTGCGTCAACTGCGCGATTTCCTGCTGTATGGCTGCTCGCTCGGTTGTTCCGTTCGTCGAATTCGCCGCTTGCACGGCGAGCTCGCGGATGCGCTGCAGATTTTCGGTGATCGAGGCGAGCGCCCCATCCGCGGTCTGCAGGAAGGAAATACCGTCGTTCGCGTTGCGCATCGCCTGATTCAGGCCGCGCACCTGCGTGGTCATGCGTTCGGAAATGGCAAGTCCCGCCGCGTCATCCGCTGCGCTGTTGATGCGCAGCCCGGACGACAGGCGCTGCAACGCCTTGCCCAGTGTTCCCTGGGAAGCGTTGAGGTTGCGCTGCGCATTCAGCGAGGCAACGTTTGTGTTGAGAACTAGCGCCATTTGTCTGACACACAAACGTACAGCGATCCCCTCGGGGATCACCCTACGTTCGGTATCGGTCAGACGATTTGGGACTTAATGGGGGAGAATGCGACTTGCGTCGCATTCAGGCGAAAAGGGGTTGCCGCGTGCCGGGGGCGACCATTCACAGTCTATAAGCCGGCCGTTGATGGCCAGGGCGCGCACCTAGCGCGCGAACATGATTGAAACGATTTATCGTGCGAGGGCTTCGCCTGGAACGCCCATGGCCTCGAGCGCCGAACGAATCACTGCGCTGTTTTTCTGCGTGTTCGTGCGCTCGCCTGGCTGCTCAACGATTTCATCGGCCCGCTCGAACAACGGCACGAACAGGCCGAGCTTGTCGACCGGTCCGCGCAAGGTGAGTACGCCCTCCCGCTCGAAGGCGCGTGTCCACGCACCGCGCACGCTGCTCCAGAACTGCTGCGTGCGTTCGTAATAGCGGTCGGCCGCAGCGAAATCGGCCTGCTTGATGCGCTCATAACGCGCAACGCCGTATTCGCGGCCGAGATAAGGGCGTACGGGGTCGAGCGTTCGCGCATCGGTGAGCACGGCCTTCAGATTGTTCTCTTCCTGCAGCCAACCCGTCGGAACGATCGTGTGCCGATTCGTACCGATCAACACTTGATAATCGTCGCGCACGCTCCATTCGCGCCGTGGCAACGGCCGCCAGGTCTCGCCGCTCAACCACGTCGAAAAACTCGGCGTGTGCTCCCAACGACCGATGCTCGCGTAGCGCGGCGATTCGTCGACTTGATAGACGGTTTGCAGCCACGCCCCCTTTCCTGCTGCACCGAGCTTGCGCTGCCGCCAGCGATCGCGCCCGAGATATTCGACGATGGCCGTGGGCTCGTATTGCCAGTCCTGCCGCCAGTGCTTAGTCACGATCGGCTCGCTCACCGAACCGTCGTTCTGCACGACGCGCATTTCCAGGATGTGCACGAGGCTGATGAACTTGCCTTCGTCGATGTCGATGTAGATTTTCTCCGTGCCCCAGGATTGATAGGGCGCGGGCGGCTTGTCGAGCGGCGGGTAGGAGACGATCTCGAGAAAATCGAACGTCACGCGGTACTCGCCCGCCATCGCCAAAATCGCGCGACGGTCGCGCTCGAAACTGTCGATGTTCTTCTCTTGCAGGCGTTGCCACGCGGGCGATTCGCTCTTGTCCAAGACGACCGGCGGTCCCTTCGTCGTACCCCCGCGCGGCTTCGGTGCATCTGCATCGAGCGGCCAAGAGAACGTATAGCGCGCACCCGAGCTCGTGGAGCTCGCGCCGTATGCGTCGGCCGCCGTCGCGCTCGTGCTCAGGAGCCCACTCAATGCGGCCAGCGCCGCCAAGCGAATCGTCTTCATGTGCCCACCGCGAACCATGCCGCGGAGAATAAAGACGCGAATCAGACGGCGCAAACGTAGGGTGTACGGAGCGAGGTCCGACGCCGTCCGTACGGCAGCAGGGCCTGTGCCAGTTCTTCCGCTATCAACTGTCAACTAATCAGAATGTTGCCGTAAACGTCAGCCTCAACGTCCTCGGCTCCACTGGATGGAAATGCAGATCGGCCACCGGTTCAGATTCGCCGGGAAGCTGGGACTCGTAGAAGTACGTGATGTCGTTGCCGTCGTTGTCGAACACGT
>DATCLP010000363.1:0-7205 GCA_036563855.1 Steroidobacteraceae bacterium
CGACGTGCCGTTCTCGCCGACGAAGGAGAAGCGGATTTCGGCTCCGTTCAGCTTGCCGTCGCTGATCGGGCGAGCCTGCGAGCCAGTACCGACGCTGCCCTGCAGGAACTGGAATTTCTGCTCCAGCTGCGCGACGAAGCGTTGTCCGCCTCCTTCGGGCGTGAACGTCCATGTACCTTCGACCTGCGCCGGAACGATCCACAGGTACGCATAACCGTCTTCCGTCGTGCGGTCATCGGGCTCCCAATCGTCCATGAGGAAGGAATGCGAGACGACGCGAGTGCCCGGCTTCATTTTCAGGAGCGTCGGACGCAGCCGCAGGTTGAGCTCGGGAAGCAGATAGAGCGTTACGACCGTCGCTTCGCTGAAGTCGGTCTCGAAGATGTCGCCCTGGATGATCCGAACCTTGTCGCTGACGCCCTCGACGTTCACGAGACATTGCGCCAGCTTCACCATGTCCGGGTTGTACTCGACGCCCACGGCGCGCGCACCGAATTTCTTGCCAGCGGCAATTGCGATCTTGCCGTCGCCCGCGCCGAGGTCATACACGATGTCGGATGATGTCGTCTTCGCCATCCGCAGCATGCGCTCGACCAACGCATCGTTCGTCGGCACCCAAATGACGTCCTTGCCCGGCTGACCGGTCTGCGGCCTGAAGATTCTTTCGCAGTCCGCACGCGAGGATTGGCTCTGCGCGGCTGTACACACCAACAGCAGGCTCAACGCCCAGACGGCATTTACGAGTCCGAATGAATGCACCCTTCGCATACTGCTCTCCTTCACGATCCCCAATGCGTGGCACAACGTCGATATCGCCGGAAAAGTTCGGTAGGCGCGAGCGCCTCGCCGGCACGATCGGCACGGATTTGCCTTACTTAGCATGATCGAGAGCCGTTCGCCCGACATTAATGACTTCTTGACCTGATCGGGCGAGGCTCGGCCGGGGGTGAAAGCGGGCGCCTGCAACTCGAGGACGACACCGGGCATTAACGAATACGTCCCCGATCCGGATGAGCGCATGCTCACTCAATCCATCCCTCGAGCCGACCGCACGGCGCCCTTGTTCATCGTCATGAACGCGCGCTCCGGCGCGTCGGATTCGAACGAGTCGCACGAGAAAATGCGCTTGCAGCTCGAGGCGGCCCGCCGCGCGCACGAGTTCGTGCTCGTCGAGCATCCGGAGGATTTGACTTGTCAAGCCCGACGAGCCGTGCAGGCGGCACGCGAACGCGGCGGCGCGGTCGTCGCCGTCGGCGGGGACGGAACGATCAACGCCATCGCTCACGCTGCATTGCCCTTCGACGTCCCTATGGGCATCGTGCCGCAAGGAACGTTCAACTACTCCGGCCGCGCCCATGGCATTCCGCTCGAGATCGAAGCGGCAACGGAAGTGCTCTTGAATCCGCGCCTGAAACCCGTGCAAGTCGGCGCTGTGAACGACCGCATCTTCCTCGTCAACGTGAGCCTCGGGTTGTACCCCAAAGCGCTCGAGCAGCGCGAGGAAGCGACGACGCAGCTCGGCCGCAAACCGATCGTTGCACTGTGGTCGGGCTTACGCACGTTGCTGCAGGAGTCGGGACAGCTCACGCTCGAGATCGAGCTCGATCGCGAACGCGAAGTCGTGCGCACGTCTACGCTGTTCGTCGGTAACAATCCGGTGCAGCTCGAGCGCGTCGGTCTGCCCGAAGCGGACGACGTGCAACAACGGCATCTCGCCGGCGTGATCGTGAAGACGAACCGTCCGTCCGCGTTGCTATGGCTCGCATTTCGAGGTGCGCTCGGCACGCTCGGCGATGCCGACCAAATTCGCAGCTTCGCGTTTCGTAGCATGACGGTGAATCCGCGGCTGCGTTACGGGCGACGCGATATCAAGATCGCGATCGACGGCGAAATTCTGCGTATCCGTCCGCCGCTGCGCTTCAGCATTGCCCCGCATTCGCTGTGGCTGATGGTTCCGAAACAGGAAACGACTCCGCAATGCTGAGTGCGAATCTGCCGACCGGTGTCCCCTTGAGAGCTCGTTCTTAGTCGTGCGCTCCACACTGCTACAGATTTCCGATCCGCATTTCGGCACCGAGCGATTGCCGGTCGTTGCAGCGCTGCTCGATCTCGCGCGCGAGTTGCGCCCCGACCTCGTCGTGCTCTCTGGAGACATCACGCAACGAGCACGCGCTGCTCAATTCGAGAAAGCTGCAGCGTTCGTGCGTCAATTGAAGACGCCTCGTGTGCTCGCCATTCCCGGCAATCACGACATTCCGCTGTTCAATCTCTTTGCCCGCGCCTTCGACCCGTATTCCGGGTTCGTGAAGGTCTTCGGCCGCGATCTCGAGCCGCAGTATTCGAGCGATGCGCTCCTCGTCGTCGCTGTCAACACGACGCGTCCCAAGCGCCACAAGGACGGCGAAGTCTCGCCGGTCCAGATTGCGCGCGTCGCGAATTGCCTGCGCAATGCGCGCCCGGAACAGTTGCGCATCGTCGTCGTGCATCAGCCGGTTCACGTGATCCGCACGCAAGACGTCGACAACCTCTTGCGTGGACATCAAGACGCGGTGCGGGCGTGGGACGAGGCAGGCGCAGACGTCATCATGGGCGGCCACATCCATCTACCCTACGTGCGTGCGCTCGACGAACACATCGCGGGCGTCAAGCGGCGGCTCTGGGCTGTACAAGCTGGCACGGCTGTTTCTTATCGCGTGCGCAACGAGGCACCGAATTCGGTCAACGTGCTGCGGTATGAGGCAGGAGAGCCTGCGTGCGACGTCGAGCAATGGGATTACGCAGCCGAAGAAGGCCGATTCCAGCCGAAGGAACGTCGAGCACTCGAGGTCGACCGAGGCTCAGAAAAACAGCGGGCGACCGGTTGAACGCGTCCCCTGCTCAACCGATCGCCCGTTGATCGACGCTCAACGCGCTTGCGTCACCTGCGTCGTCTCATCGACGTAGCGATAGCGCACGTTGCCGTAGATCATTTCCTCCCACGACTGCTCGCCCCACCGCACTTCGATCGTCGGATCCGGATTGGCCTTGTTCTGGGCGGAATTGTCGTAGACCGTGTCGTAGATGAGCTTCGTGCCGGCCGGCAAGAGCTTCGGCTCCTTCAGCTCATACGCGGTCTGCCAATTGAAGTCGTATTGCGGCACCGAGAGCAAAATCTCCTCGCGTCCGTCCGGATACTGCGCGACGAACTTGGATGCTTTGCCGCGATAGTGCGAATGCGCGGTGAGTGAGTAAATGAGTACGTCGCGATCGAACGTGCGCGGCGGAGCCACGACGTAATGCTCCTTCGCGTGCGGAGGAATCTTGAGGCGCGGATCGAGCATTACGAATTGGCGCAACGGATACTTCGGCGGCTCTTCCGTGAAGTAGATGCCGATCTTCGTCACGTCCGTCGACTCCTTGCCATTGGCCGTGTAGTGCATCTGGAAGCGGAAATCCATGTCCTTCGTGAGCAGCACGCCTGTGTCCTCAGGGAAGCGAATCGTTCCGCCGCCCGGTGCATACCCGGCAAGGTATGTTCCAAGGCCGCCGAGGCCACGTCCGCCCGAGCCTGCTTTCACACCGTACGCTAGGATGTGATGCACGACGCCGCGGTCCCCCGGGCTGAACGCAACCGCACGCACCCAGACGTCTTTGCCGAGCGGGTTCTTCACGATCGGATTCTGATAATCGATCGTGCCGGTCGCAGGCACTGTGAATGCCGGCGTCTCGACGACGAGGTCCGGCTCACCCAATTCCCATTCCGGCCAATCCTTCTTCAAAGTCTTGAGCGGATCGGGTGCCTTGTCCTGCGGCGCGCCCGCTTCGATCCAGTGCACGAGCGTTTTCACTTGATCGTCCGTCAATGAGCGATCGTTGAGGAAGACGCCGTAATGCGGGTCGGCGTGCCATGGCGGCATGCGGCGAGTGCGCAGCACTTCCCGAATCATCGGTGCGAAGCCTTTGATCATTTCGTAGCTCGACATCTGCCACGGACCGATACCGCCCTCGCGATGACAAGTCACGCACTTGTCGATGAGGATGGGCGCAATCGTCTTCGAATACGAAATCTTGGCGTGCTCGCTGCGCCGATTGCGCTCCGGCATATTCACGGCGCATCCGGCAACGTCGACCTTCTTCGGTTGTACGGCGGAACCGGAGACGAGCGCATCGAGCGTCGGGGTCGCCTGATCGATCGGTCCGCGATAGACGAGCTTCCAGCCGACCGGATTGATGACGAACACCTCGCCCGCACGCGTTGCATCGAGCGACTCGCCGATGAGCTGCAAGCGATCCTCGAGCACCGGAATCGTCGTGCCGATCCGATCGGTGACCGCACGGATCGAGGCACGGTCGTCGCCGGGATTGGAATTCAGCATGAACACGCGCACGCCGCGCGGCTCGTACGTGCTCCGCAACGCGTCGAGGCGCGGAATGGCCTTGTTCGCGACTTCGCAGCCGTTCGCCTGCGTCATGAGGACGACGGCCTTCATGTCGGAGTAGTAGTAGAGCTCCTGCGCGCCGCCGCGATGATCGAGCAGACGGAAGTTGTCCACCGTCTCCCCGGGATTGAGCGCCCACGCGTTCGAGGCGAGCGCGCTAGCAACGGCAATCGATAACCATTGATGCGTTCTCGTCATGGTGATCCCCCTAAACGAACAGGTCAGTAGTCTCGCGCCTCGCAGCGGCGGGTGTCTACGGGGCAGTATGTAAAGGAATAGTTAGGGCGCTGGGCTCTTGGCGCTGGCAAAAGTTGAGTTGCGCCCTCCCCCACACGCTTTCGCTCTGCGTGCCTTGACGTGCATGGATGCACCAATGCCGCGGATGAAGGTCGCGTAGGAGCGACCCCCCCAAAGGAGAGGCGAATGCGTCGTTCACGCGTCTCGCTGTGTCGCGCGAAGCGCAAGACTTCTTACCAGGGCCCAGTGCCCAGAGCCCAGCCCCCAAAATGAGAAACGCGTTCTACCTTCAGCCTTCAGTCTTCAGCCTTCGGTGCGGGGGCGCTAACGCCGCACCGATAAGGGCTCTGCGCGTTCGCCAAGTCCGCCGCCCATCGCGAGTGCCAGATCGACCGTATTCAACAACGAGTCGCGGTGAGCTGCGACGAGGTCGATTTCGGCCTGGTACAAGCCGCGGCGGACATCGAGAAGCTCGAGATATGCGATATCGCCTTGCTTATAGCGCAGCTCTGCCAGCTCTGTGGCGCGACTGAGCGCCGCCACTTGCGCGCTGCTCGAGGCGCGCACATTTTCGATCAAACGCTGCCCGTTCAGCGCATCGAGCACTTCCCGGAACGCTTGCTGCACGGTGCGTGCGTATTCGGCCTTGCGCTGTTCGCGGACAGCTTCGGCGCGCGAAACATTCGCGCGCAACCGACCGCCTTCGAACAGTGGTTGGAACAGCCCGCCCGACGCGGACCATGCTTCGGAAGATTCGGTGAACAAGTTGCTGAGCTCTCGGCTGACCGAACCGAACGCGCCCGTCAGCGAAATGCTCGGGAACAGCGCCGCACGGGCGACACCGATGTCGGCCGCAGCCGCATTCAACGCCGCTTCCGCTGCGCCGACATCGGGCCGGCGTCGCAGAATGGCCGAAGGCAGTTCCTCCGGCAGTGCGACCGGAGTCGGCAGCTCGACTTCGCTCGTCAGAATTGCGCGTTCGACGAGATCCCTCGGCGAGCGTCCGAGCAAGAGTCCCAGCGCAGTCGCGCGCCGCGTGACCTCGAGCTCCAATTGATAGACCGACGTGCGCGTCGCCTCCGTATCGGCTTCGGCGCGCTTGTACGTGAACTCATCGCTCTCGCCGGCTTCGAGCCGCAGCTTTTCCAAGCGTAGCGACTCTTCGCGCGTCGCGAGCGTGTCGCGTCCGCGCGCGAGCTGCTCCGCCGCTGCGATCAATGCGAAGTACCCGCGCGCCACATCGCCCGTGAGTGCGAGCTTCGTCGCTTCACGGCCGTATTCCGTGTTCAGCAACTGCGCACGCGCAGATTCGGAGGCGCGCTGATAACGGCCCCAGAAATCCAGCTCGAATCCGACGATGCCTTGCACGGTGTACGTCGTCTGGATGCGCTCCATGCCGGGGAACGAGAACACTTCTGCGCTCGATTTCGCCCGATTCGCCTCGCCTTGGATGTCGAGCGACGGCAGCCGATCCGCATTGGTCGCACGCAACAATGCGCGTGCCTCCGCCACGCGTGCAGCAGCCACTGTCACGTCGGTGTTGTGATCGAGCGCTTCCTCGATCAGTTCATCGAGCACGGGATCGCCGAAGAGCTTCCACCAGGGATTCGGCAGATCGACTGTCTCGCGCTCGACCGCTGGCAAGCTATCGGGCAGCGGCAGATCCGGCTTCTGCGGATCGACTTTCGAAACGATGCAGCCGCTCAGCGCAACGGCAGCCAAAACCAAAATCGTCTTTCTCATCGTCGGATTCGATCTTTGTTGATGCATTCGGATTTCGCGGATGCCCGCAATCACGCGGGCATCCGCGGTTGGGCGCATGAGCTCACGTGGTGACGGCAGGCTTCTCGGCGACCCGTCGCGCGGCCCGCCGCTCGCTCCAACCCGCAATCCACCGGAAGAACAACGGCACGAAGAAAGTCGCGATGAACGTCGCCGCAAGCATGCCGCCGATCACGCTCGTGCCGAGCGAATGTCGGCTTGCCGCACCGGCACCCGAGCTGACTGCAAGCGG
Organism: Steroidobacteraceae bacterium; assembly: GCA_036563855.1. Lineage (GTDB taxonomy): Bacteria > Pseudomonadota > Gammaproteobacteria > Steroidobacterales > Steroidobacteraceae > Steroidobacter. The sequence goes on from DATCLP010000363.1 coordinate 6,670, forward strand.
CAGCACGCCGAAGATCAGCGCGAGCGACGTCATGATGATCGGCCGGAAACGAAGTTTCGCGCCCTCGACTGCAGCCTGGGCGAGCGGCATGCCCTCGTGATACTTCATCATCGCGAACTCGACGATCAGGATCGCGTTCTTCGCGGCGAGGCCCACGAGCGTCAGCATGCCGATCTGGAAATAAATGTCGTTCTCCAGGCCGCGCAGGAACACTGCGGCGAACGCACCGAACGTCGCGAACGGCACGGCCAGGATCACCGCAAGCGGCAATGTCCAGCGCTCGAACTGCGCCGCGAGAATCAGGAACACCATCAGCACGCCGAGCAGATAAACGCTGTTCGATGCACCGCCGCTCACCTTTTCCTGATAGGCGCTACCCGTCCATGCAAGCTGATAGCCCGGCGGCAACACCTCGCGCGCAACCTCCTCGGCGACGCGGATCGCATCGCCCGAGCTATATCCCGGCGCGGCGCTGCCCATGACCTTGGCGGCCATGAACACGTTGAAGCGTTCGACGATCTCAGGGCCTACGACCT
>DATCLP010000364.1:0-5405 GCA_036563855.1 Steroidobacteraceae bacterium
GTGCGCATGTGCAAGGAAGCGCTGCAGACCCGATTGAATCTCGAGATGGCGGCGACGGAAGAGATGTTGAAGATTGCCACCGCCATCAAACCGTCGGATTGCTGTCTCGTCCCGGAACGCCGCGCCGAGGTGACGACGGAAGGCGGCTTGGATGTCGTCGGACAAGAAGAAGCACTCCGACCGTTTTGTGCCAAGCTCGCGGACGTCGGGATTCGCGTTTCCTTGTTCGTCGACCCGGAGTTCGCTCAATTGGAGGCGGCGCGGCGTGTCGGCGCGCCCGTCGTCGAGCTGCACACCGGTGCGTACGCGGATGCGCGCGGCGAAAAACAGGCTCAGGAGTTTCAGCGAATAAAGGACGCAGCCCGTTATGCGCAGTCCTTGGGACTGACCGTACACGCGGGTCACGGGCTCAACTATCACAACGTCCAGCCGATCGCGGCATTGCCGGAAATCGTCGAGCTCAACATCGGTCACGCAATCGTGGCGCGAGCCGTGATCGACGGGATGCGGGAAGCGGTGCGCGAGATGAAGCGGCTGATGCTGGAGGCAAGGGCGCGATCATGATCTTCGGGATCGGCACCGACATCCTGAAGATCGAGCGCATCGAAAGGATATACGAGCGCCACGGCGAACGGTTCGTGGGTCATTTGCTGATGCCGGAAGAGCTGGAGCTCTTTCGGCGCCAGTCGCGCGCAGTGCGCTTTCTCGCCATGCGGTTCGCCGCCAAGGAGGCGATCGTCAAGGCCATGGGGACGGGGTTCGCGCACGGTATGTGGTTGCGCGATACGGGCGTCGTCCCGAACGAGTGGGGTCGCCCGGAGGTTGTTTGGTCCGCACGAGGCCGCGAGCTGTGCGCGAAGCTCGGAATCGGCGACAGCCACGTGACGCTCTCGGACGAATCCGGATTCGTGATCGCAGTCGCCGTTCTGATGCGTGCCGCCTCGAGCGCTTGATGCGCCGAGACTCGCCGACGTCCAAATCGTAGAATCCGCAGGTAGGTAGTTTTTCGCTGCAACGAACACATGCCTGCTGTTTTCGCCTTCGACATCGAAACCATTCCCGACGTTGAGTTGGGCCGGCGCATTTACGACCTAGGGGATCTCACCGACAAACAGGTCGGTTATGTGATGCAGGCAAAGCGTCGCGAAGAAGCCGGTCATGAGTTTCTGTCCTACGAGCAGCATCGCGTAGTGGCGATTTCCGTGGCGCTGCGCACGCGGGACGGTTTCAAGGTCTGGTCGCTCGGCGATCCGAGCGCTTCGGAGGCCGAGATCATTCAGCGCTTCTATGACGGGATCGAGAAATACACTCCGGATCTCGTTTCCTGGAACGGCGGAGGTTTCGATCTGCCGGTGTTGCACTACCGCGCGTTGCGACACGGCGTGCAAGCGCGACGCTATTGGGAATCGGGCGACGAAGATCAGGCATTCCGGTTCAACAATTACCTGAACCGTTACCACATGCGCCATCTCGATCTGATGGATGTCCTGTCGAGTTATCAGTCGCGCGCACGTGTCAGTCTGCAGGCGGCCGCCATGCTGCTCGGCTTGCCGGGGAAGCTCGGTATGAGCGGGGATAAGGTTTGGGAAGCCTATCTCGAGGGTCGAATCGATCTGATTCGCAACTATTGCGAGACGGACGTGTTGAACACGTTCTTGATCTACTTGCGCTTCGAGCTGATGCGCGGCCGCTTGAGCCGCGAGCAGTATCTCGCCGAGATCGGGTTGGTCCGCGAAACGTTGCGCGCTCAAGCGAAGCCGCATTTCGATGAATTTCTTGCTGCATGGCAGGAGGTGTGTTGAGCGCGCGCGCAGTCAAGTCCGCAGCCAGCGTCGAGATCGCGGACGTCGTCGATTTGGCGCACGACGGGCGCGGCATTGCGCACGTCGACGGCAAGGCGACGTTCATCGAGGATGCGCTGCCCGGTGAACGCGTGGAATGGCGACGCACGAAGCGCGGCCGGAACTTCGACGAAGGCCGGCTCGAGCGCGTCATTACGCCTTCGCCCTATCGAGTGATACCGCGCTGCATACATTTCGGCGTTTGCGGCGGCTGTGTACTGCAGCACTTGTCGAGCGAGCAACAGCTCGTATTCAAGGAACGTCAGCTCTTCGAATCGCTGGAACGCATCGGCAAAGTGACGCCCGGAGAGCGTTTACCGGCCTTGCGTGCGCAAACCTGGGCATATCGAAGGCGGGCGCGGCTGGGCGCGCGCTGGGTGCCGAAAAAGGGCAAGGTCATCGTCGGATTTCGCGAGCGCTCCGCGACGTTGCTCGCCGATTTGACACGATGCGAAGTGCTCACGGCCGAGGTGGGACAGTTGATCGAGCCTCTCTCGAAGCTGCTCACTTCCCTCAGCATTCGCGATCGCATTCCGCAGATCGAAGTCGCTCATGCAGAAACTGCGATTGCGCTGGTCATGCGAGTGCTCGCTGAGCCGACGCCGGAGGATCGTCACGCGCTTGCTGAGTTCGTGCGAACGTATGGCATCGAGCTTTATTTGCAGCCCGGCGGTTACGATACGGTAGCGAAGTTCGAAGGCGAGCCGCGACCGTTGTCGTACCGGTTGCCGAAATTCGATGTGGAGATCGTTTTCGAGCCGACCGACTTCATTCAGATCAATGGACCGCTCAACGAGCGCATGGTCGAGCACGCTGTGGCGCTTCTGAGCCCTGCGCCGGAAGAGGACGTGTTGGATCTGTTTTGCGGACTCGGAAACTTTTCGTTGCCGCTCGCACGGCACGCCCGGCACGTCGTAGGCGTTGAAGGTGAGGGCAGTCTCGTTGCACGGGCGAAGCAAAACGCACTTCGCAACGGCATCGACAACATCGAGTTCTTCGCTGCGAACCTCGCGAGCGAGGACCTGCGTGCGTTGCCTTGGGCGCAGCGGTCGTATGCGAAGGTGCTGCTGGATCCGCCGCGGGCCGGAGCTCGGGAAGCCTTGCCTCTGATCGCAGCGAGCGGTGCGACTCGAGTGGTGTACGTGTCGTGTCACCCCGGAAGCCTGGCGCGCGATGCCGGATTGCTCGTGCACGAGCACGGATTTGCGTTGAAAGCGGCCGGTGTAATGGACATGTTTCCTCATACGGCTCATGTCGAGTCGATTGCCGTGTTCGAGCGGAAGTGACGATGCCCGTCGAGATCGAACGCAAGTTCTTGTTGTGTTCGGATGCCTGGCGTGCCGATGCAGGAAACCGTGTGCTGATGCGGCAGGGCTATGTGGGTGCCACTCCACATTGCTCCGTGAGAGTGCGCGTTTCAGGCGACCGAGCCTGGCTCAATCTCAAGGCAAAGCGCTCGGAAAGGTCTCGCCTCGAGTACGAGTATCCAATTCCGCTTCGCGATGCGGACGAAATGCTCGCTCACCTTTGCGAGCGCCCTTTGGTCGAGAAGTATCGCTACGAGGTGAGGCACGGTGCGCATACGTGGGAGATCGATGAGTTTCTCGGCGAGAACGCCGGCCTGATCGTTGCGGAGATCGAACTGGCGAGCGAGGACGAACGGTTCGAGCGTCCTGCCTGGCTCGGCGAGGAAGTCACGCACGATGAGCGCTATTACAATTTCAACCTGGCCAAGCGGCCGTATCGGACGTGGGACAACCATGCCGGACGTTGAACCGTCAACTGTGCTTCGATCCGAACGCTCCGCGCTTCGCTGGGTTCGTCGCTCGCTATGACGCTCGGTCCGTTGATGATCGACATCCAAGGCACGAGCCTCACGGAGGAGGATCGTGAGCTCTTGGCGCACCCGCTCGTCGGCGGCCTGATTCTGTTCACGCGCAACTTCGCCGACATCGAACAGCTCGAGGAGTTGATCCGTTCGGTTCGCGCTCTGCGTACGCCGCCGATCCTGATCGGCGTGGATCACGAAGGCGGCAGGGTCCAACGCTTTCGGCAGGATTTCACCATTCTGCCTGCCATGCGCACGATCGGTCGCCAATACGACATGGATCCAGCCGCCGGTCGGCAACTTGCGCGACAGTGCGGATGGTTGCTCGCAGCCGAGCTGCGTGCGGTCGGAATCGATCTCAGTTTTGCGCCTGTCGTGGATCTCGACTACGGCGTCAGCGCCGTGATCGGAGATCGCGCCTTCCACCGCGATCCGCGGACCGTCGCAGAGCTTGCGCTCGCATTCCTGAACGGGATGCGGGATGCCGGAATGTCCGGAACTGCGAAACACTTCCCGGGCCACGGCGCCGTCGCTCCCGACTCGCACGTGGCGATGCCCGTAGACCGCCGGGAACTCGGGGACATGGACGACGACCTGTACCCCTATGAACGGCTGATCGACAACGGACTTGCCTCGATCATGGCCGCCCACGTGATCTTCCCGGCCGTCGATCCGTTGCCGGCGAGCTTCTCGAAGCGCTGGCTCCAAGACGAGCTGCGGGGTCGGATGAGGTTCAGCGGGGCGATCTTTTCCGATGACCTGAATATGGCGGGCGCGGGCGTCGTCGGAGGGATCCCCGAGCGTGTCCTGGCAGCGCTAAAGGCCGGCTGCGACATGGTCCCCATTTGCAACAATCGTGAAGGTGTGCTCCAAGTCATCGATTCTTTGCGGGGAACCGCCGATCCTGTCAGTCAAGTCCGCCTAGCGCGCCTGCACGGCAAGCCAGCCCCCGACCGGGTGGCGCTGCGACAGACCGCGGAATGGCAGACCTGCGAACGGTCCGTAAGAGCGTGCATGGCGCGCCCGGACCTCACGCTGGATGCTTGATGCGATCTGCACGAGTTGAGGCGAGCACCCCGGCACGATGAACGGCATTGATGCCAACTTGTTGAAGCACCTCGTCGAGGCGGCTCCTGAGGGCGTCGCGATATGCGAGGCGCGCGACGGCGATTGGATCGTCGTGTTCGCTAATCCGGCGTTCGAACGGCTTACCGGCTATCCCATCGACCAGATCCTCGGGCGCAACTTGCGCTTCCTACAAGCCGACGACCGCGACCAGGACGGAATTGCGAAGGTCCGTGCTGCTTTGCGAGAGGGGCAGCCCTGTCAAACGCTGCTGCGCAACTACCGCCGGGACGGCACGCTTTTCTGGAACGAGCTGCGCCTCGTACCGTTGCCCTCGCCGGACGGGCAGATTCGACATTTCGCCAGCTTTCACCGTGAAGGCGGTACGCGAACGGACGCGCGTCCTGATGGGCGCGACCCGGCGATGAACACGCAGACCATGCTCGCCTACGTGCGCGACGACAAGCTGACCGGCTTGTTGCGCCGACCGTATTTCGATGAGCTGGTCAAGCGCGATTGGGGTCTTGCTCAGCGCGAGTCCCGCCGTTTGAGCTTCATCCTGTTCGATCTCGATCATTTCGCTGCGTACCGCGACGTATTCGGCCGCCAGGGTGCCGAACAATCGTTCCGCCGCATCGCACGCGTCATCGGCGGCTGTTTCCGCCGCGCAA
>DATCLP010000365.1:0-4899 GCA_036563855.1 Steroidobacteraceae bacterium
GCTCACGGTCGCATGCTCCGTCGACACCGAGAGCTCTGCGCCGACCGCATGCAGTTGATCGAGATAGCTCGTCAGCACCGCTTCCGACGCGGACTCGAGCGCCAACTCGAGCGATGCGGCCGTCACGTTCGGATTGCCGTCGCGATCGCCTCCGATCCAGCTGCCGAGCCGCAAGAAGCTCGGCGGACGATAGCCCAATGCGCGCTCCCAACGCGAATAGAGCATCGGCAACACGGGCAGGAAAACGTCGCGCATGTACGCGAGCGCAATTTCGACTTCGTCGGCCACATACAGCCGCTCGCGGCGCAGCGGTCGTGTCTGCCACAAAAGCGCTATCTGTCTCAGTATCGCTGCTTCGATCGCATCGCCATCGGGAGACTCCGTGCGTCCCAGATCGCGATGCTTCATCAGCTCGGCAATGCGCGTGCGATGATCGATCATGCTCTTGCGCATGACCTCCGTCGGATGCGCCGTGAGCACGGGTACGATCAAGGCGTGTTCGAGCAATGCGCGAATGCGTTCGGGCCCGATACCTTGCTCCGCGAGCAGCGTCAACGCAGTCGCTACGTCGCTGCCTGACTCGTTCAATTTTCCTTGCCGGTCTTCGGCGAGATTCGCGAGCATCGAGAACAGCATGAAGCTGCGCACGAAGGACAACGTGTCGTCGAGCGTGAGCGCCTCGAGCCCGCGCGTGAGGTTCGTTGCATCCGCGATGCCGCGATGACGATCGACGGAGCTGGCACGAATGAATTCGATGCGACGAAACAGCTCATCGCCGCCGTACGCACGAATGACGTCGCCGAGGAGCTTGCCGAGATAACGGATGTCGGCGTTCTGAGTGATCGTTCTGACGGGAGCGTTCACTGGCTCTTACTCCGAGAGGGCGTGCATTGTGGGCACCCGGGGAGCGACATGCAAAGTGCTCGCAAGCTTGGTGAACGGTCCATCAGTTGCGCTTATCGCGACGCCACGGGATCGGAATCGTGTTTCGGTATTCGGGCGAAATGTCGTAGAAGCTCCGAGGGCGCGCGTGTCGCGCGCTGCAACTCTGCCAGCGTCGCAAGCAACGTCTGTTCCGGCAAGTGCGTTCGCGGTTTTCTCGTAAGCTGCGGATCTGCACCCGCAGAAATTCCTCGCGTCGCCGCCCTGCGTCACGGTGACGCACGAGCAGCACGCGATTACGCTTCGCCCAGATGCACATTCCGAATATTCGGATCGGCGTCTACTTCGACTCGGTATTCATACGGGTGTACGAACCGCGGGCGTCGCGATGATCATCTTCCGTCCGCGAGTCACTCCATGGACTTTCAGCAGTCTGGGTAGGAGAGTGCCATGAAGCTCATCATCGATCTTGGTGACCGTAAGGTCGAAGAGACACATCCCACCGAGGAGCAGGCACGCGAACACCTGTGCACCGTTTTGACCTCGCACAAGACGCGAGGGCACCGTATCGATGCAAGCGAAGATGCGGATTTGCCGCACCCGCGTTACATCGTGGAGACCCCGGAGGGGAAGCTGAGGTACTGGCTCGAAAAATAGTTGACAGTGGACAGTTGATAGTTGACAGCGGGGGAGGTGCCGCCAGATTCAACACTTCCTCCGCATCAAATATCGTCAACTCAACTGTGTTCTAGTTCTACCGCGTTCGCCGCTGCCCTTCGCTATCAGCTGTCAACTATCACCTGCGTCCTCGTTGCGTTGCGCAACGACTGGGCCCGCCTTGCGCGCGACGCAGCACAGGGCGGCGCCAAATGCGAGCACCGCAGCAACGATCGCGGGCGTGCGGCCGTTGCCCAAGTTGGCGGCGAATAGGGCGGCGACGACCGTCGCGCCGAACGCCTGACCGGTCAAACGCGTGGTCGACAACATGCCGCCAGCGGATGCGGCGCGGTGCGGCGGCGCGGCGCCGATGACCAAGCGGGCATTCGGGGCTAAGAACAAACCGAAACCGGCGCCCGCGAGCGCCATCCGCCAAGCAATCGCAAAGTAGTCGGCATCGGCGGGCAGAAAGGCGATGAATAGAAGCGCGATCGTTGCGACGGACATGCCGATGCTGCCGAGGATGCGTGCCGGGATGCGATCCGAAAGAACGCCGGCGAGCGGTCCGAATGCCATCATGCCGAGCGGCCAGGGCGAGATGAGCGCGCCGACCTCGCTCGGCGAATAGCCGAACGTCTCTTGCAGACGGAACGGCATCGACAGCAGCACCGTCATCGAACCGATGAATGCGAGCATTGCGCCGCCGATCGACAGGCTCAGATCGGGCCGTGCGAGCAGATCGACCGGCAGAATCGGCTCGTTCGAGGTGAGCTCGCGCCTGACGAATACGAATCCGATCACTGCGCCGGCCGCAATGATGGCGACCGAGATGACCGGCGAATCGCCGTGGACCGCGCTTTCCAGTCCGCCGATGACCAATCCGAATGTGAGCGCGCACAGCACGGCCGCGAGCACGTCGTAGGGCTCGTCGCGACGAACCGGCTCCGGCAGCGAACGGCGACCGATCAACATCGACAGCACTCCGAGCGGAACCGCCGCAGCAAAAATCCATTGCCAGCTCGCAAACCCAAGGACGAGACCTCCGAGCGTCGGCGCCAAGGCGCCGGAGCTCGACACGACGATGTTGTTGAGCGCAAGCCCTCGACCGAGCCGCGCAGCCGGATAGGTCGACCGGATCAACGCGCTCGAGACGCTGAGCGCGGCAGCGGCTCCGAGCGATTGAGCAGCGCGCGTGACTATCAGAAACGGCAAGCTCTTCGCGAAAAAGCACAACGCGCTGGCGATACAAAACGTGAGCTGTCCGTATTGATAGAGCCGCCTGAGGCCGATGCGCGAGCCGAGCGCGGAAAACGGCAACAGCGTCATGACGAAAACGAGCTGATAGATCGTCACGATCGCAACGGCGGAGGAGGGCGGAACGCCGAGGTCGCGGGCGATCGTCGGCAATGCGACCGCCACGATCGCGCTGTCGATCGCGACGAGCGCAGTGCCGAAAGAAATGGCGAGAATGGCGAGGTAACGGCGCGGTTTCGGTAGGCCGCTGAATTCTTCGGTCATTGGACGGGCACGGACGACGCGACGACCTGCATGCTAGCAGCTCGCCCGCTGCTTCTCAGCGGGAAAGGCCGCCGCCGAGCGCTACATACAGCGCCACGAAGCTGGCAACTTCGGCTCTGCGCGCCTGAAGCAGCGCCTGCTCGGCCGCGAACAGATTGCGTTCGGCATCGAGCACTTCGAGGTGGCTCACCACGCCTTCCCGGTAGCGCGTGCGAGCGAGCTCGGCAAGCCGGCGTTGCGCCACGGTGGCACGTTCCTGCGCAGCGACTTGTTCGGCAAGAAAGCGCCGGCCGGCCAATGCGTCGGCAACCTCGCGAAAGGCGGTTTGGATAACGCGCTCGTAGCTCGCAACGGCGATGTTCTCGCGCGCCGCCGCGACGCTGAGATTCGCGCGACGCCGGCCGAAATCGAACAGCGGCAAATTGATCGTCGGTCCGTAGCTCCATGTGCGGCCGTCGTTGTCGAACAGTGCGTCCAGCTCGCGGGAAGCGTAACCGTAGGTGCCGGTGAGCGAGATGGACGGCAAGAATGCGGCGCGCGCTGCACCGATGTTCGCACGTGCGGCGCGCAGTCGTTCTTCGGCTGCCACGATGTCGGGACGCGCAGTCAACAGCTCCGAGGGCAAGCCCGGTGCGAGCACGTCGACACGGACTTGTTCCTGCAATGGCAACGAATCGGGCAACGACATGTCGAGCGGTCTGCCAACGAGCGCATCGAGCAGGTTCTCGCTTTGCGCAAGTTGCAGCTTCAGAGCCGCGGGCTCGATCTCGGCCTGCGTCAACAGCGTCTCCGCTTGCCGGTAATCGAGCTCTGATGTAACGCCCGCATCGAGCCGGCGCTTGGCGATGCGAAGTCCGTCCTGACGGCTCCGCACCGTCGCTTCGGCAAGCTGCAGACGTTCGCGCGCTTCGAGCAGCGTGAGGTAGGCATCGGCCACTTCGCGGATCAACGAAAGCTGAAAGGCTCGCGCAGCCGCACGCGTCGCCAGATACTCGGCGAGCGCCGCATCCGAGAGGCTGCGCACGCGTCCCCAGAAATCGAGCTCGAACGAGGCGATCGCAGCGCTCGCCGAATAGCGATCGAACGTAATGGGCTCTGTGGCACTCGAAGGCGTGCCGCCTGCGCTCAACGCCTCGGGGCCCGCTCGCGTGCGGGTTGCCTGCGCCGCGAGTCCGGTGTTCGGTAAACGATCGGCGCGTTGGATGCGATACAAACTGCGGGCTTCTTCGACTTGCGCCACGGCGATGCGCATGTCGCGATTGTGCTCGAGCGCCAGCGCGATGAGCGCTTTGAGACGCGGATCGGCGAAAAAGTCTCGATAGTCGAGCGAAGGGGCGCTCGCGCCTTGCGTCTGTCCAGCGAGCTCGGATGGATACGCGGATGCGGTCGGCAATTCAGGCCGCACGTGTCGAGGCGCCAAAGAGCATGCGCCGAGCAGTGCGATCAGCACGATGGCACCGAAGGCATGATTGATTCGACTACGCATGGGCAGCGTCCTTCGCCGGCGGGCGGTGGCGCAGGTTCGGCGCGATCCAACGGCGGACACCGAGGTAGAGCAGCGGCGTGAAGAAGATGCCGAGCAGCGTCGCCGCAATCATGCCGCCCATCACGCCGGTGCCGACGGCGATACGGCTCGCCGCGCCAGCGCCCGTCGCAGTGACGAGCGGCACCATGCCGAGAATGAATGCCAGAGACGTCATGATGATGGGGCGTAGGCGCAGCTTCACGGCGTTCAGCGTCGCTTGAGTCGTCATGACGCCGCGCGCTTCTTCTTCGAGCGCGAACTCGATGATCAGAATCGCGTTCTTCGCCGCAAGCCCGATGATCGCCACCAGGCCGACG
>DATCLP010000366.1:0-7062 GCA_036563855.1 Steroidobacteraceae bacterium
CTGCGCGACATTCACCTTGTCGTCGACGTAGGCGCCATGCAATCCCTCGTAGAACAGCATGTCGGTGTCCGAATCGATGTCCGTCCACTCGGTGAACGTTCCGGGATCCTGTCCATACCGCGCCGCTTCTGCTGCATCGTGCAGATACTTGCGAACGCGGCAGCGGCCGGTCTCGCCATACTGTTTGAACGTTGCCGCCAGCTCATCGAGCAGATTCGCCTCGGGCCCGAAGTGACTGAAATTGCGCTCTCCGCGCTCTTCAGCCGCCTTCATCGCGGCGCGCATGCCCGTCCTGTCGTAACGGTGAAACGAATCGCCCTCGATGATCGCGGCCTTGATGTTCTCCCGACGAAAGATGTGCTCGAAGCTGCGCATGACAGTCGTCGTGCCGGCGCCGGACGAGCCGGTGACCGCAACGATTGGATGCTTCGCTGACATGCCGCCTCCTCACACTTCCGCCCGCAACAACGACCGCTCGCCGAACAGCGGCGAGTAATACGGTTTGTCGATCCCGGCCGCGTGCTCGGCGTGATATCGCTCGATACGCTCGATCTCGTTGCGGGATCCGAAGATGAGCGGCACGCGCTGATGCAGGCTCTCCGGCACGACTTCCATGATCCGTTGCGATCCCGTTGAGGCCGCACCGCCCGCCTGCTCCACCAAGAATGCGACGGGATTTGCTTCATAGAGCAAGCGCAGACGCCCCGCCTTCTGCGGATCGCGCGTGCCATAGGGATACAGATAGACGCCGCCGCGCATCAGAATGCGATGCACGTCCGCCACCATCGACGCGATCCATCGCATGTTGAAGTCGCGTTTGCGGATGCCTGTTGCGCCTTCCTTGCACTCGCTCACGTAGCGCTTGATCGGCGGTTCCCAAAACCGTTCGTTGCTGACGTTGATCGCAAACTCGGAGGCGTCCGGATCGATCGAGAGATTCGGATGGGTGAGAATGAAATTGCCGATCTCGCGATCGAGCGTGAACCCGTGGGTGCCTTTGCCGATCGTCAGCACCAACATGGTCGAGGGGCCGTAAAGTGCATATCCAGCCGCCACCTGCTTCACGCCGGATTGCAGGTAGTCTCCAGGTTGCGGCTTGTCGGCGCCTTCGTAGCGCAGCACCGAGAAGATCGTGCCGACGCACACATTGATCTCGATGTTCGATGAGCCGTCGAGAGGGTCGAACACGAGCAAGTACTTGCCGCCCGGGATCTCACGCGGAATGTCGAGCGGATCCTCGTTCTCCTCCGACAGCATTCCTGCGACGTGTCCGCTCCATCCGCAGTGGTCGATCAGAATCTCGTTCGCGATCACGTCGAGGCCGTGCTGCTCTTCGCCCTGCACGTTCGTACCGCCGGCCGTTCCGTGTCCGCCGCCCAATGCACCCTTGCCGGCGACCGATGAGATCGCTTTGACCGCTGCCGCCACGTCGATCATCAGCGCCGCCAGCTCGCGCTGTTCCGCATGACAATGCTCGATCAGGAACTTCGACAGGGTCGTGCGACCCGAATACAAGCGCATGGCCGTCTCCTCTCAAGTTCACGTAGCAGCGTTCTGGAACACCCTCGAGGACAACAGGTCCTCGGCGTCGATCAGCGTCAGCGCGTCGCTCGAAGTGCGCTCGCCCTTCATCGCTCGCGCAAACAGGCGGTTCGCTTGGCGGAGCCGTGCCCTATCGAGAGCATTTCGTATCGAGCGTGCGTTGGCGAAGTTCGGTTGCTGGATCCGATTCGCGATATAGCGCTTCATCGCCTCGCGGCTGTTGTCGTCGAAGCGGTAATGCATGCGCTCGAGCATCAGCTCGGCGATTTGCAGCAACTCCTCCTGCGTGAAATCAGGAAACTCGATGTGATGCGCGATGCGCGAATGAATGCCGGCATTCGCGCGGAAGAACGTGTCCATCCGGTCCTTGTAGCCAGCGAGGATGACGACGAGATCGCTGCGGTTGTTCTCCATCGCCTGTAGCAGGATTTCGATGGATTCCTGGCCGTAGTCGCGCTCGTTCTCGGGCCGATAGAGGTAGTACGCCTCGTCGATGAACAGGACGCCGCCCATCGCGCGCTTGAGCACTTCTCGCGTTTTCGGGGCGGTGTGACCGATGTACTGTCCGACCAGATCGTCGCGCGTGACGGTGACCAGCGTGTTCTTGCGGATGCAGCCGAGCCGCTGAAGAATGTCAGCCATTCGTGCAGCCACCGTGGTCTTACCGGTTCCTGGATTGCCGGTGAAGCACATGTGCATGCTCGGCAGCTCCGACTCGATGCCGAGCTGCGCACGCGCGCGAGACACCAGCAGAAAAGCTGCGATCTCGCGAACGCGTTGCTTCACCGGGGCGAGACCCACGAGCTCGCGATCGAGCTGCTCGATCACCTCTCCGACGTGAGATTCGGAGAACAGCGCTTCGAGATCGACGCCCTGCGCCGCCACGTTTTCGACCACGGCATTCACGCGCGATCTCGCTCGTCAGGAAAAACGGTCTCGAGGGAATACCGGATCGACCGTCCCGGGCCTTCCGTTCGAACCAACCGAAATTCAGGCTCTACCTTCGGACGGTTCACGATGAAGGACAGCCGGACGGTCTCGAATCCGCGTGTCGCGTCGAATGCGTTCACTCGGATGTACTTGTTCGGATGCGTCTTACGGCAGGCGTACAGCTCGTACATGACGCCCACGGCGTCGCGCACCTCGAACATCGGCAAGCCCCACATCTCCCAATACGTGTTGCGAGGATGCGGATCGTCGGTGTACTCCAACGAAATGGCCCAGCCGCGATTCAGCGCATAGTCGATCTGCGTGCGTATCTGGTCGTCGGTCAGATCGGGCAGGAACGAGAACGTACCTTGAGTGACTCGCATGGCTCGCTCCTTCAGACGGCTTCGGTGGGCGTCGGCACGAAGTCGACCGTGTCGGTAGAGGTGTAGTTGAACGTCACGTCGCGCCAGGTATCGAGCGCAGCACGCAACGGCGAGCACCAGCGCGCGGCCTTCTCCAGGATCTGCGGACCTTCGTGCCAGATATCGACGCCTTCGTTGCGCGCCTGCACGATTGCTTCGAGCGCCACGCGGTTCGCTTGCGCGCCTTGCGCAATTCCGTGCGGATGCCCGATCGTGCCGCCGCCGAACTGGAGCACAACGTCTTCGCCGAGATAGTGGAGCAATTGATGCATTTGCCCGGCATGGATGCCGCCGGAGGCCACCGGCATCACTTTGCGTAAGCCGGCCCAGTCCTGATCGAAGAAGACGCCGTGCATGAGATTGGCGGGCGTGTATGGCTCGCGCAGCGTGTCGTAGATACCCGCGATGACGTTCGGATCGCCTTCGAGCTTGCCGACGACCGTTCCCGCATGGATGTGATCGACGCCGGCGAGCCGCATCCACTTGGCGATCACACGGAATGCAATCCCGTGATTCTTTTGTCGCGTGTACGTGCTGTGACCGGCGCGATGCAAGTGCAGGATCATGTCGTTGCGCCGCGCCCACTTCGCCATGCTCTGGATCGCGGTGTAGCCGATCACGAGATCGATCATGATGATCACGCTGCCGAGCTCTTTCGCGAATTCGGCGCGCTCATACATGTCTTCCATCGTCGCCGCCGTCACGTTGAGGTAGTGACCCTTCACCTCGCCGGTCGCTGCCGAAGCCTTGTTGACGGCTTCCATGCAGAACAGAAAGCGATCTCGCCAATGCATGAAGGGCTGCGAATTGATGTTCTCGTCGTCCTTCACGAAATCGAGACCGCCGCGTAACGCCTCGTACACGACGCGACCGTAGTTGCGGCCGGAGAGACCGAGCTTCGGCTTGGTCGTTGCACCGAGCAGCGGACGACCGAATTTGTCGAGGCGCTCGCGTTCGACGACGATGCCGGTCGCAGGTCCTTGGAATGTCTTCACATACGCGACCGGGATGCGCATGTCCTCGAGCCGCAATGCCTTGAGCGGCTTGAAGCCGAAAACATTGCCGATGATCGAGGCGGTGAGATTCGCGATCGAGCCTTCCTCGAATAGGTCGAGCTCGTACGCTATGTAGGCAAAGTACTGCTGCTCGGTGTGCGTACCCGGACCCGTATTGGGCACCGGATCGACGCGATAGGCCTTCGCGCGGTACTTGTCGCAAGCAGTCAGGCGGTCCGTCCATACGACAGTCCACGTCGCCGTCGATGACTCGCCCGCGACCGCAGCGGCTGCTTCCTCGGGCTCGACGCCGTCTTGAGGCGTGATACGAAAAAGCGCAATTACATCTGTGTCTTGCGGCTGGTAATCAGGTTGCCAGTAACCCATCTCGCGGTACTTGAGCACTCCCGCGTCGTACCGCTTTCTTGCCGAAGCCTGCTTCGTTGCAACTGCTGTGCTCATCGCGCTCACCTCGCATGGGGTTGAGCACAGGCTGTCGACGATTTAGGTTAACGTGAAGTCACGATTTCTTATCCTCGCCTTAAGGGATTCCTTATGCTCCCCGTTACGTTGCGGCAATTGCAGGTGTTCGCGTCCGTCGCCCGACACTCGAGCTTTGCACGCGCCTCGGAGGAGTTGCATCTCACTGCGCCCGCTGTATCGATGCAGATCAAGCAGCTCGAATCTGCGATCGGTCTTCCGTTGTTCGATCGCAGCGGCAACTCGGTGTCGCTCACGCTCACCGGCGAATACTTTCTCGTGCACGTGCAACGCGTGCTCGCCAACTTACGCGAAGCCGAGAATCTGATTGGACAACTTCGCAAAGTGAAGACCGGTGTGCTTCACCTCGGGATGCTCACGACGGCGAAGTACTTCGTGCCGCATCTGCTCGCCGGATTCATGAAACAACATCCCGGCGTGCAACCGCGACTCGTCGAAGGGAATCGCGTCGAGCTCGTCGACGCGCTTCATTGCAACGAGCTGGATCTCGCGATCATGGGACGTCCGCCCAAGGAGCTCGACACGCGTGCAGAACCGTTTGCCGTTCATCCTCTCGGCATCGTGGCGGCGCCCACGCACCCGCTTGCGAAGGTTGAAGAGATTCAGATCGCGGCGCTTGCTCGCGAGCCCTTCATCATTCGCGAACAAGGCTCCGGCAGCCGCATGACGATGGAAGCGCTCTTCCGCGAGTGGCACATCACGCCGCCGGTGCTGATGCAAATGAACAGCAACGAATCCATCAAGCAGGCCGTGATGGCGGGCTTGGGAATCGCATTCATCTCGCTGCACACGGTCGCGGAAGAGCTTCGCTCGGGGAAGCTCGTGACGCTCAGAGTCGATGAGCTTCCGCTACTTCGCGAATGGCAGCTCGTGCGCCTCAGCTCGCGCGTGATGTCACCGGTCGCCGAGGCGTTTCGTCACTACGTGCTCGAGCAAGGCGAAGCGTTCGTGAGGGAGTGGTTTCGGGGGATTGACGAGCACGGTGAGATCGGTTCGCCGTGAGCTACAGGATATTGCGCTAAAGAGGATCTCGGCGACACGCTCTTTCCAAAACAATAGAGCCGACGACCTCGACCAGCTTCAGTTGCTTCTCTTCGACTCAACAAAGCTGATCCATGGAAGCGCACTCACCGCAACCTTTCTTCTTTGGACACCCAGCTATCCGCCGGCTTACGCTTTGCGCCCCTTTCTTGGACACCCACGAAGGGGGCGCGGCGGCGCTCCGCAAGATGGTGCGCCGCATCACGCACAGAGTCGCACCCGCGGCCGTTCCTGTTCTAGGATTAAGGCGCCGCATACGAGTACTTGTCTGCCGATCGGGCGACGAGATGAAACGAATCGTATTGTTGGCGTCAGCGCTTCTCTGGTTCTTACCGTCCAGCGCGCAGCCGGTGACCGTACCCGGCAGCGGCACGCTCTTCGGCCTATCGCAACCCGCCACGCTCGAGTTCGACTGCACGGAGATTTCTTCAGAGCGGATGACCTGTACTTTCGAGCTGCGTCAGATATGGAAGGGCGACCATCCGCCCCTCGATTCCATTCCGAAGTATCCGGCTCCCTTCAACGATGAGCTCTGCGCAAGGGCACGGTGGATAGTGGAGAGAATGTCGCAGGGAAGCATACGCAGAGTTGAGCCCTGGGCGACACGAACCGAGGAGATCGCAGAGGGCTGCAACCATGACTGGGGAGAATGGCGCGAAAAGTTGCGGCGCGAGTACGAGCGTCGGGCGAGAGCCTGCAAGCTTACGGTCGAATTCTACGCTCAGAAGTTTCGCCACGAGCCTGCGACGGCAAAACGCACGGAACGCTGGGTCACGGAAGAGCCGCCAGCTGGCGAGTGCCAGACTCGACATGAAGCCGAATTCGTCATCCGTAACGGCTCGTTGAGCTACGCGGCGAGATACAAGATTCTGAACAAATCAGGACGAGCAGAAAATCTCGACTGCAAGGATCTTAGAGAAAAGGAAATGATCTTCGTCTCTGCTCGGAACGATGAAGCGCACAAGGTCGACTGCGACACGATCACGCCCGATACAAGCTGCTGGAGTCCGAACTTTCCGTGTATGTTTCCGCCGCCGCCGGCCGTACGCTAGCACTGATCCACGCAACAGCGAGAGCTGCGCGCTGCGGGCCTATCTATAAGAACTGGATCTCGGGGGCGATGCGTGGGCATTCGCCTCGGCTCGGAGCGTCGAAGAAATCCTTCAAGCGCGGCGAGGCGATGGTCTTCGGCTTCTTGTCGTCGCCGAGCAAATTGTGGTCGGCGTAGCGCGGCTGCTGTCGGATTCGCGATGCCTCGTTCGTCTTTAGCGTGCGGCTTCCGCGAGCCGCCTCATAAAAGATCGAGGAGACACCATGCCCCAACCCATTCCTTACCTGGCCTTCAACGGTAATTGCGCTGAAGCCATGCGGTTTTACGAGCGCGCCCTGGGCGGCAAGCTGGAATTCTTGATGACCATGGGCGAAACACCCATGGCTGCGGAGATCCCGAAGGAGTCTCACAACCGCGTCATGCACGCGCGACTGGCCTTACCGGGCGGTGGGATGCTCTACGCCGGCGACGCGCCCTCCCATATCCCATATGAGGGCATCAAAGGCGTGTCGATTACGCTGAACTACGACTCGACGGAAGAAGCGCGCAAAGTGTTCGATGCGTTGGCTGAAGGCGGCCA
>DATCLP010000367.1:0-2407 GCA_036563855.1 Steroidobacteraceae bacterium
TCCGGCAGCATGGGCAGTACGATCAGCGCGGCCGCGAGCAGCAACAAGCCGTCGTGCATCTCGCGGTCGGTGATGCGGCTCTTCACGATGTCGTGCAGCCACGGTCTCGCGGCGAGCAGGACGGTCACGAGCACGGCCGCGGCGCCGCTGTATTCAGGGCGCTCTGCGCTCAGCACGCCGATTGCGAATGTGGCAAGCAGCGCCACTTCGGTCGTGATGCCCGGATCCTCCGAGCGCGTCTGGATGTAGCCCGCGATCGCGATCGCGCCGATCAGAAGCGCGAAGGCGACGATCAAGGCGACGCTTTCGGTCAAAGCGCTGAAGACGCCCAGCAAGCTTGCGATCGTGAACGTGCGGACGCCCGCGATTTCGCGTTGCGGACCGGTGCCTTTCGATCGTTCGCGTTCCGCGCCGATCAGCAATCCCGACCCCAGGGCGACCGCCGTAGGCAGCACGAACTCTTTCACGCGGACCTCCGAAGTACGCAAACCCGACAAGAGTAATGCATACGGTCCGCGCTCGTGAGGCCTGTTACTGCGGTCGGGCTCGGGGCGCGGGGCTTGGGGCATGGGTTGAACGACACACGAAAGCGCAATCGCTCGTTTGCGAGCTCCTTTACGCAAGCTCGATGGACTGCTTTCGCGTGCCCTTGCGGATGGATTCCGCGGGCGGAGTGCGGTACTTCTATTACCGGCATGTTCACCCTTTGAGGTCGACCGTTTCGATCACAACAGATGGGGGGATTCGTCATGATCTCATTGTCGAAAACACTATGCGCGCTCCTGGCATCGTGTGCGTTGGTGGGTTGCGCGACGAATACGGGGAACACTGCAGGGGCGGGCGGCGAGGCCGGCAAGGCCGCGAGCGCATCTCAAGGAGGAAACGCCAAGATGGCAGCGGCGAGCTGCATGAACCAAGTGGAAGCCGAGCGGCAGCAATGCGAGGCACGGTGCCCGAAGGCGACCGGCAACGAGCATTTCACGGTTCAACATAAGCTCGCAATGGAGCACGCGGCATGTAAGGAGGAGTGCGCCGCGCAAATCGAGAAACAAGCGGCGAGCTGCAAGGGCAGAGGCTAGCAGCCGTCCTATCTGCGCTGGCACGGGCCGTCGCGACGTTTATCGATGGACGCGCGGCGGCTCGTTGCCGAACACATTCGGCTCATCGACTCGCAATCAACGTCTCGGCCGTCACGAACTTCGGCGCGATGTCGACCGGAATGCCCGCGAGCTTGTCGAGCACGCGTTGCACCTCGGGCCGTATGACGACGCGGCGCTCCATCAGACGTTTCACGCCTTCGTAGTCGCCGTTCGCCTGCAGCGTCATGATTTCTCGCGTGAGCGCCGTGACGGCCTTCTTCGTCTTCGCCACGTCGAGCGAGAACTGGCCTTGCGAGTTCACCTTGACCGCTCCTGCATCGAGCAGATGATTGAGCTGCAGCGCCATGCCTTTTGCGTGTGCGGCGTTCAGGCCGAAGCGTAGCGTGCGGAACGACGAGGCGAGAAAGGTCACGTACATACTGCGTTCCTGACGTTTGTCGATCACGCCCTTGTCCATGAGGTACTGCAGCGCCCAGAGGCCCGAAATGTCGGCCTTCGCCTCCTCGAGCGGTCCGTTCAGCTCCTTGAGCTCTTGACGGACGGTCGTTTCGCGGCCGCCGACGCGAATCGTTTGCGGTCCGAGGCCGTGCATCAGCTCGTGCATCAGGATGTGCGTGAAGAAAGGCTCGAAACTGACGAGCTCGCGGTCCGACGGCGCGAGCGCAATCGCCGCGATCGGCTGCAAGACGTGCGTGAACTTGGCTTCCTGGAAATTCTTGAGCAGTACGCGCTTCGAGCCCTTCTCGGCGACGACTCGTTCGTCGTTCGGGAGATTGAACGCCGCAGTCTGTACGCCATGGTTGGCGTCTCCAGCGGCGAAGACCACGTTGACGACTCGAATCGGCGAGTAGCCGCCTAGCTGCTTGCGCCTAAAGCGCGGATCGACCGGCAGGTTGTCTTCGAGTTCTTGCAGCTCGCGGCTGAACCGAGCGAGCTTCTCCGATTCCTGCGCATCGACGATCGTAATGAACGACTCGAATGCCGCCTTGAAATTGAACCACTCGTCTTCGTAGACCTCATACGGTCCGATCGTCGGCTCGATCGAGGCATCGAGCTCCATCCAGGCCACGTCGCTTGCGTAGTAGTCGTTCGAGAGGAACGCATCGGCGCGTTTGTTCAAGAACGCTTGCAGCGTCCGTTGCTTCGTGAGCGCTGCAGCTTCGCGCAGCAGCCGCGCCATCTCGATGAGCTCGCCTTGATATTCGAGCGAGTAGGGAACGGCGACCAGTTTCCCATCGGTGCCTCGGCGGATCGCCGTGAAAAAGCCTGTCGCCTCCGCGCGCTGCGAGTCGGACAATGTCTTGAGC
>DATCLP010000368.1:0-5569 GCA_036563855.1 Steroidobacteraceae bacterium
CCCGTGTGATGCGATCGAGCGGTAAGTAGAAACTCGAGGCCGCGCGCGTACTGCCGCCGGCGTTGAGCGCAACGACCCGGCCTTCGACGTCGATGACCGGCGAGCCCGATGAGCCGCCGGACGTGCTGGAAGCGGCTTGGTAATAGAACGTGTTGAAGTCGTTGTACTTGCCGATGCCGTAGTTCGGTGCCTCGCGGTCCAAGCGCGCGAGCGTTCCGGCCAGGATCGAAAGCTGCTCGCCCGCATCGTTGCCGATGACGCGGATCTCGCGCCCGACCTGCGCGCCTTGCGGATACAGCTTCAGCTCCGTCGGTTTGATGAAGCGCAGCTTCGCGGGGTCGTAGCGATAAAAACCGAAGTCGTGCACGGGATCGCGGTAAACCGGATACAGCGTCACCTCTTCGCGATTGAGAAACACGGCCTGGGCGGTCACGGGCCCAGGCGTGACGACGTGACGGTTCGTCAGGATGAGCCCGCGCTTGGCGTCGACGACGAACCCGGTCGCCTGGCTCGACATGTTCCACTCGGTATCGAACGCGCGCGCCTGGTCGACGAGGATCGTGACGACGCCGGAGGCCACGCGCTCGAGCGTGCGCGTCCACCGCGAGTCCTCGGGATCGGCCACCTGAACGATCGGTTGCGCAACGTCGTCCTCGGCGGCATGGGCAGCACAGGCGCAGAACGCGGCCAGGAGAATCGCGAGGAAGCGAATGGTTCTTTGCATGAGGTCGAATCTCACGGTGAACGTGACCGTAGCGGTCGCGGATTAAGAGCGGACGCATCCCGCCCAAGTTCCGGCCGGTTTAGCCGAGCAACACGAAACCCCACACGACGAGGAGGATGACAAAGGATAACAGCACGGCGCTCGAACCCACGTCCTTTGCCAAGCCTGACAATTCGTGACGCTCGGGACCGATGCGGTCGACGACGGCCTCGATCGCCGTGTTGATCAGTTCGACGATCAGCACGAAGAACACGGCCCCGACGAGCAGTGCGCGCTCGACGCCGGTGCGCCCGAGGTACGCCCCGAGCGGAATCAACAGCGCTGCGAGGATTGTCTCCTGGCGAAAGGCGGCTTCCGATCTGAAGGCGCCTCGGAAGCCCTGCCAGGAGTGCTGGAAAGCGCGCACCAATCGCTGCGCGCCGGTTGTTTTCGGACGTTCTTGCATGAGCGCTCCCGACCGCTCTCGTGAGCGACGGGAGCCGCCGCTCACGATGCAGCGGCAGCTGCCGCTGCGGGTTGGTATGTCAAATCGAGCTGCTTTGCGGCCCGCACATCGTCGAGCCGTCGCACAGGCAGAGTATACGGAGCGCCTTTCACCTTGGCCGCGTCCTGCTCCGCCTCGCGCTGAATCGCGACGAGCGCAGCGACGAAGGCGTCGAGGTCTTCCTTCGCTTCCGTCTCGGTCGGCTCGATGAGCAAGCATTCCGGCACCAACAATGGGAAGTAGGTCGTCGGGGCATGGAAGCCGTAATCGAGCAGCCGCTTTGCAAAGTCCATCGCGTTCACGCCGAGCTCGCGCGCCTGGCGTTTCAAAGTAATGATGAATTCGTGGCTGGCGCGGCGGCCGGGGTACGCCGCTTCGAAGCCCTCCTGCTGAAGGCGTGCGAACAGATAGTTCGCATTGAGCGCGGCAAACTCCGCGACTCGCTGCATACCGGCGCGGCCGAGCATGCGCATGTAGACGTAGGCGCGCAGCAGCACTCCAGCGTTGCCCATGAACGCAGACAAGCGGCCGATCGTCTGCGGCAAATCACGCTCGTCGAGCCAGCGATATCGATCGCCTTCCTTGCCGACGATGGGGATCGGCATGAACGGCAGCAGTCGCTCGTTGACGCCGACCGCGCCCGAGCCGGGACCGCCGCCGCCGTGCGGCGTCGAGAACGTCTTGTGTAGGTTCATGTGAATGACGTCGAAGCCCATGTCGCCCGGCCGCACCTTGCCGAGAATGGCGTTGAGATTCGCGCCGTCGTAGTACAAGAGGCCGCCGGCGTCGTGAACGATCTTGGCGACTTCCTGAATGCGGCGTTCGAATACGCCGAGCGTCGATGGGTTCGTCAACATGATGCCTGCGGTCTGCGGTCCGACTGCCTTCTCGAGCGCTTCGAGATCGATGTCGCCGTTCGGCAGCGACGGAATCTCGACGACCGTGCAACCGCACATCGTCGCCGTTGCGGGATTCGTGCCGTGCGCCGCATCCGGCACGATGATCTGCGTGCGCGCCAAGTCGCCGCGGGAACGGTGGTAGGCGCGAATCATCGCGACACCCGCGAACTCGCCTTGCGCACCAGCCATCGGCGTGAGCGACACGCCCTTCATACCTGTCACTTCTTTGAGCATCTCCTGTAGCTCGTACATACAGGCCATGAAGCCCTGGCCCGTCGACGCCGGTGCGAGCGGATGCCGCGCAAGGAACTCCGGCAGCATCGCAAGCTGATTGCACGCGCGTGGGTTGTACTTCATCGTGCACGACCCGAGCGGATAGAAATGCGTGTCGATCGAGAAGTTGAGCTGCGAGAGCTTCGTGTAATGGCGCACGGCCTGCAGCTCGGAAACCTCCGGCAGCATCGGCCGCCGCTTACGGCGCAAATGCGACGGCACCTGCGCTTCAGTCCCTTGCGGATGCTGCGCCTTCGCGGTGCGCCCCGGTCGCGAGTGATCGAAAATCAGAGCGCGCGAGCTCATTGCATCACCTCCGCAAGCGTCGTGGCATAGCGTTTGATGTCTTCATCCGTGCGCGTCTCGGTCGCGCAGACGAGCAGCGCTTGTCCCAGCTCCGGATACTGTTGCGACAGATCGAACCCGCCGACGATCCCCGCGCGCGCCAGCTTCTCGAGCACGTCGTCCACCTTGCGATCGAGCTGCAGCACGGCTTCGTGGAAACGCGGTCCGTCGAACACGAGCCGTACGCCGCGCACCTTCGTCAGCGCATCGACGAGCTTGTTCGTTTGTTGCTGGCATGTCGCTGCGACCTGCTCCAAGCCTTCGGCGCCGAGCAGCGACATGTAGATCGTTGCAGCCGTCACGAGCAAACCCTGGTTCGTGCAGATGTTCGAGGTCGCCTTGCTGCGCCGGATGTGCTGTTCGCGAGCTTGCAACGTGAGCGTGAATCCCGGCTTGCCGTCCAGATCGACCGTGCGTCCGATGATTCGGCCCGGCATCTGCCGCACGTGTTCCATGCGTGTCGTCATGAATCCGAAGTACGGGCCGCCGGATGACAGCGGGACACCGAGCGGCTGACCGTCACCAACGACGATATCGACGCCCTTCGCGCCCCACTCGCCCGGCGGCTTCAAGATCGCCAGCGACAAGGGATTGACGACGGCAATGACGAGCGCGTTGTTCGCGTGCGCCCAGTCGGTGATCGCATCGACGTCTTCGAGCAAACCGAAGAAGTTCGGCTGCTGAATGACGACGGCCGTGATGTCCTGGCCCGCATAGGCGTCCAAGCTCGACCGCTGCGTCGTACCTTGTTTCAGCTCGTACGGCAGCACGTCGAATTTCAGGTTCTGTCCTTCGGTGATCGTGCGGGCAACTTTGAGGTACGTCGGGTTCAAAGTCGCGGGCACGAGAATGTGCGCCGACTTGGACTTGCGATGCGCGCGTACCGCCATCAAGCACGCCTCGGCCAGCGCGGACGCACCGTCGTACAGCGACGCGTTGCTCACCTGCATGCCTGTGAGGCTCGCCATCATCGTTTGATATTCGTAGAGGAGCTGCAGCGTGCCCTGGCTCGCCTCCGCCTGATACGGCGTGTAGGCGCTGTAGAACTCGCCGCGCGTGACGATCGCCCAAACCGCCGCCGGGATGTGATGCTCGTAGGCGCCTGCGCCGATGAAGTTGAGCGGCCGGCCATCCTGTTGCGCGCGCTCTTGCAGCAGCCGCGCAACTTCCATTTCGCTCAGCGCCTCGGGAATGCCCTCCAGTGCTCGCGTGCGCAGCGCGGCGGGAATTTCATCGAACAAGGCATCGATGCTCGGCACGCCGATCGTTTGCAGCATAGCGGCAACGTCGGCCTCTGTGTGCGGAATGAAAGGCATGGAAGGATCCGATGGAGGTAACTCGTTCCGATACGGCGGTGTTGGGAGTCGATGTGCGGCTCAGTGGGCCTCTCTTTCCACGACCTTCTCGTACGCTTTTGCATCGAGAAGCTGCGAGAGCTCATCGGTGTCAGAAGGCTTCACCTTGAACAGCCAACCCTCGCCGTACGGGTCTTGATTTACCAGCTCCGGCGCACCGCCCAGCGCTTCGTTCACGGCAACGATTTCGCCCGAGACCGGCGAGTACACGTCTGAAGCCGCCTTGACGGACTCGACGACGGCGGTCGCCGCTCCTTTGCTGACGGTCTGACCGACCGTCGGAACCTCGACGAACACCAAATCGCCGAGCGCACTCTGGGCATGATCCGAAATGCCGACGGTCACGGTGCCGTCGCTCTCGAGCCGCGCCCACTCATGGGATTCGAGATATTTGAGATCGGCCGGGATGGAGCTCATGGGAGTCTTCCTGTGATTGAAGTAGCTATAGGAGTCGGCGATCGTGAATCCCGCATCGCCTTGGTCATCACTCAACCAGAACCTTGCCGTTCCTCACGAACGGATACTTGACGACCCGCGCGGGCAACAACTTGCCGCGGATGTCGACCTGGACGCGATCGCCTGTGGCTGCCGGTACGCGTGCGAACGCAATCGATCGCTCCATCGTCGGCGAGAACGTGCCGCTCGTGATTTCGCCTTCGCCGACGCCCTCGACGATGACTTTCTGATGGCTGCGCAATACGCCGCGCTCTTCCAACACGAGGCCGACGAGCTTGCGAGCAACGCCCGCCTTGCGTTGTGCCTCGAGCGCAGCACGGCCGACGAAATCGCGTTCAGGAGGATCAAAGGCCACAGTCCAGGCGAGCCCGGATTCGAGCGGCGTGACGTTCTCGTCCATGTCGTTGCCGTAGAGATTCATGCCGGCCTCTAGGCGCAGCGTGTCGCGAGCACCCAAACCGCATTCCCTGACGCCGGCATTCTTCAACGCCTGCCAAAACGCCGCGACGTCTTCGACAGGCAGCATGATTTCGAAGCCGTCTTCGCCCGTGTAGCCCGTGCGAGAGACGAAGTATTTGCCGAGCTCGCGGCCGAAAAAGGTCTCGAGATCGAGCGCAGCAGCACCGTGCTCGCCGAGCAAGCTCGCTGCTTTTGCGCGCGCCTGCGGCCCTTGCACGGCGACCATCGCAAGCTCCGTCCGCGGCCGAACCTCGACGCCGTATGCGCCTGCGACACGCTGCAACCAGGCGATGTCCTTGTCGCGCGTGCCGGCGTTGACGACGACGCGCCAGGTCGTGTCGTTCAGGTAATAGACGATGAGATCGTCGAGGACGCCCCCGCGCTCGTTGAGCATGCAGCTATAGAGCGCTTTGCCGGGCTCCTTGAGCTTCGCAACGTCGTTTGCGAGCACGTAGCGGAGATACTCGCGCGCGCGGGCGCCAGCGATGTCGGCGATGAGCATGTGACAGACGTCGAACATGCCTGCGTCGCGCCGAACCGCATGGTGCTCCTCGATCTGAGAGCCGTAATGGAC
>DATCLP010000369.1:0-2287 GCA_036563855.1 Steroidobacteraceae bacterium
ATAATGCGGCGCTCTTTTCTCTGTGGGACATAACGCCTCCGATCCGCACTGCGCCGGAGGCCAGGATCGAAATGCCGACGATCAACCAGCTCATCCGGAAGGGCCGCCAGGCGCTCGAGGCCAAGAACAAGGCACCGGCACTCCAGGGTTCGCCCCAGAAGCGCGGCGTGTGCACCCGCGTCTACACCACGACCCCGAAGAAACCGAATTCGGCGCTTCGAAAGGTCGCAAAGGTGCGGCTGACCAACGGCTTCGAGGTGATCAGCTACATCGGCGGCGAGGGCCACAACCTGCAGGAGCACTCGGTTGTGCTGATTCGCGGCGGCCGTGTGAAGGACCTCCCCGGCGTCCGCTATCACACGGTGCGCGGCACCCTCGACTGTGCGGGCGTCAACGACCGCCGGCAGGGGCGTTCGAAGTACGGCGCGAAGAGACCGAAGAAATAGGTGAGTCGTGACTCGTGACTCGTGACTCGTAAGGAGTCGCGGCGCGAGTCGCAACTAATCACGAATCGCGATTCACGAATCACGGTAATAGATATGTCCCGCAGAGCATCGGCACCGACTCGTACGATCCTTCCGGATCCGCGCTTCAACAGCTTGCTGCTGGCGAAGTTCGTCAACATGGTGATGGAACGCGGCAAGAAGTCCGTCGCGGAAAAGATCGTCTATGGCGCAGTGGATCGCATTGCGGAGAAGACCGGCAAGCAGCCGGAGCAGTCGATCGAGCTGCTCTCGCAGGCGCTCGACAACGTCAAGCCGACGGTCGAAGTGAAGAGCCGTCGCGTCGGCGGCGCGACGTATCAGGTGCCCGTGGAAGTCCGCGCCGCCCGCCGCCAAACGCTGGCGATGCGCTGGGTCATCGAAGCGGCTCAAGCTCGTAGCGAAAAGTCCATGGCGCACCGCTTGGCGGCCGAGCTCCTCGATGCGGCCGAAAATCGCGGAGCTGCAGTTCGCAAGCGGGAAGATACCCACCGCATGGCGGAGGCCAACAAGGCCTTCGCACATTACCGCTGGTAATGACGAATTGAACGCCTGCTCGGTCGCTCCCAGCAGGCGGTGAGCGAAGAGAGAATCGAACGTGCCTCGTACGACCCCGATCGAACGCTATCGGAATATCGGCATCTCTGCCCACATCGACGCGGGCAAGACGACGACGACCGAACGCATTCTTTTTTACACCGGTGTGTCGCACAAGCTCGGTGAAGTTCATGACGGTGCGGCCATCATGGACTTCATGGAACAGGAGCAGGAACGCGGCATCACGATCATGTCCGCGGCGACGACGTGCTTCTGGAAGGGCATGGATGGCAAGTATCCCGAGCACCGCATCAACATCATCGACACGCCGGGCCACGTCGACTTCACGATCGAAGTCGAGCGCAGTCTCCGCGTCCTCGACAGCGCCGTTGCCGTGTTCTGTGCGGTTGCGGGCGTTCAGCCGCAGTCCGAGACGGTCTGGCGGCAAATGAACAAGTACAAGGTTCCGCGTCTCGCTTTCGTCAACAAGATGGACCGTGCCGGCGCAAACTTCCTGCGTTGCGTCGACCAGATTCGCACGCGCCTCGGCGGCAACCCCGTACCCATTCAGTTGCCGATCGGCGCCGAAGACACTTTCGAAGGCGTCGTCGATCTCATTCGGATGAAGGAAATCTGGTGGGATGTGGAGACGCAGGGCACGCGATTCGAATATCGCGACGTTCCCGAGCACATGCGCGAGCAGTGCGAGGAGTGGCGCCATAAGGTGGTCGAGGCGGCAGCTGAGGCAAACGAAGAGTTGCTGAACAAGTACCTCGAGACCGGCGAGTTGACGGACGACGAGATCCGCCGCGGTTTGCGCGAGCGCTCGATCCGCAACGAGATCGTGCTGTGTCTTTGCGGTTCGGCATTCAAGAACAAGGGCGTCCAGGCCCTACTCGATGCCATCATCGAGTACATGCCCTCGCCGGTGGATATGCCGCCGGTGAAGGGGACGTTGCCGGACGGTAGCGAAGGAATACGCAAGGCGAGCGACGACGAGAAGTTCTCGGCGCTTGCCTTCAAGATCTTGAACGACCCGTTCGTCGGCAACCTGACGTTCTTCCGCGTTTACTCCGGTGTGCTCAATTCGGGCGATACCGTTGCCAACGGCGGCAAGGACAAGAAGGAGCGCATCGGCCGGTTGCTCCAGGTGCACGCCAACGAGCGCAATGAGATCAAGGAAGTTCGTGCAGGCGACATCGCGGCGGCCGTCGGTCTGAAAGACGTGATCACCGGAGATACGTTGTGCGATCCGGAAGCCATCATTC
>DATCLP010000370.1:0-4445 GCA_036563855.1 Steroidobacteraceae bacterium
CATCTGCGTCGGGGACCAGATCTCGACCGAGTCGCCCTTCCAATGCGCCGTCGTGTTCATCGGCTCGAGGGGCGCATGCGGAATGAAGGGATAGCTATAGAACCCTTCGACAGTCTTTGCGTTTGCAATCGCCTCGTCGAAGTTACCGATCGTCTTGAGCTCCTTCTCGCCTTGCGGCTGCTTCGCGAGCTCCTGCGCCTTCGCGACGGACTCGCTCCAGCTGTCCTTCGATGCATCGGTCTCGTCCCACTCGATCTTCAGCCGACGCTTGGCGTTGAAAGCTGCCCAGGTGGACTTCGCGATGATGGCAACGCCCGGCATGACTTCCGTCGGTTTGCCCGTGCCTTCCACGATGAAGGCATCCGTGACGCCCGGAAGCTGCTTGATTTCATCCAGGTTCGCGCTCTTCACCTTGCCGCCGACCGCCGGGCACTTTTCGAACGCGGCGTAGTGCATGTTCGGAATCACGGTATCGATACCGAACAGCGGCTGGCCCGTAACAATCGCGTGATTGTCGACGCCGGTGATGCGCGAGCCGATCAGCACGTAATCCTTGCGGTCCTTGAGCTTCAAGCTCTTCGGATCCGGCACGGGGAGCGCTGCCGCTTTGAGCGCGAGCTCGCCGTAAGTGGCGCTCTTGCCGCTCGCGGCATGCGTCACGACGCTCTTGGAAGTCGTGATCTCGGACTCAGGAACGCGCCATTCTTTCGCCGCTGCAGCGACGAGCATCGCGCGAGCCGCCGCACCTGCTTGTCGCAGCGTGTCCCAGTTTGTCGGAATCGAGCGCGAACCGCCCGCGCTTTGACGTCCATAGAGCCTCGCGTCGATGGGCGCCTGCACGACGTTGACTTTCTCCCAATCGGCATCGAGCTCCTCAGCGACGATCATCGGCAGCGACGTCTTCACGCCTTGGCCGATTTCAGGCGCCTTCGCCATGATCGTGATCGTGTTGTCCGGGGCGATGCGCACATACGCATTCGGCGCGAACTCTTTCTTCGCCTGCGCTTCGGCCTTCGAGCCGACATGGAACGCGAGCACGAGCCCCGCGCCGGCGATGCCGGTGACCTTGATGAAGTCGCGGCGGTTCAGCGTCGTGCGAACGGCGTCTCCCAGCGATTGCCCTTCGGCGATGCGCAGGATCTCGTGCGCGTAGTCGTCGTGCGAAAAAACGTTGGTTTCCACAGCGCTCATTTCACACCTCACTCGCCAGCGGACTGCGCGGCGCGATGGATCGCCGCACGAATTCGGGGATACGTACCGCAGCGACACAGATTGCCGTTCATCGCGGCATCGATATCCGCATCGGTGGGCTTCGGCTTCTGCTTCAACAATGCGGCGGCCGACATGATCTGTCCGGCCTGGCAGTAACCGCATTGAGGCACGTCGAGGTCGATCCATGCCTGCTGCAGCGGATGCAGCTTGCCGTCCTTACCGGCGAGCCCTTCGATCGTCGTGACTTGCTGGTCCGCAGCAGCCGCGACGGGGATCGAGCACGAGCGGACGGGCGCGCCGTTCAGATGCACGGTGCATGCGCCGCACTGAGCGATGCCGCAACCGTACTTCGTGCCGACGAGGCCCAGATGATCTCTCAGCACCCACAGAAGCGGCGTGCTTTCGTCGAGATCGTTAATGACGTGTTCTTGGCCATTGACGATGAGACGCATGGTGGCTCTCTTTGTTGAAAAAGGTTTCAACCAACTCCCTTACTCCGCGTCGCGGTGCAGGCGAGATCTTCGAATCGAACAGCAAAACAGTGCTGCGATTGTTCCACGGTCACTGTGTGCCCACAACGGCGGATCATGCGCATTTCGAAGCTTTTGCTGCATGTTTCGTCGCTCGAGCCGAGCAGAATTCTGCTGGAACTGTCCGGCGGGTCCGAGCATTTCCCGCCTACAAAATTGTGTAGATTTGTCATGCAGTTTGGCGCGTTTTCCGGCCTCGGAGCGCAGTCCACGCGTGAGGTTCGATGCTGACACGCGTGCGGTGTGAGTACCTTTTCCAGACTCGTTGACGCGCGTGTGTCCGGTATCGGCGGAGCACGAGGGAGTCGAACCTCCCGGGTCTGGAAGACGTAGGACCTTCCTGCAATGCAAAAGAACCGATCGGTGTGGGAAACTTCGCCCACGGGACGCTCACTGCCGCAGCGCCCCCGACAGGTTTGAACGCACCGTTTAGAATCCAACCGCCGCACGCCCGTGCGGCACATCAGCGAGGTCTTTCGATTTGAGCGAAGCGAACGCCGGCGCGATCGAGGGCGCCATTCAGGCCGATGCCGTCATCATCGGCGCAGGTCCTTGCGGTCTGTTTCAAGTTTTCGAGCTGGGGTTGCTGGGCATTTCCGCGCACGTCGTGGATTCGTTGAAGCATCCGGGCGGTCAGTGCAGCGAGCTGTATCCCGACAAGCCGATCTACGACATACCGGCGCTGCCCGTGTGCGGGGCTCAGGAGCTGATCGATCGGTTGCTCGAGCAGATCAAGCCGTTCAACGCGCAATTCCATTTGGGCCAAGAGGTCGTGGAGCTCAAGGTGCTCGAGGATCACACGTTCCTGCTGCGTACGTCGCTCGACACGCGCTTCCATGCAAAGACGGTCATCATCGCTGCGGGGCTAGGTTCGTTTCAGCCGCGGCGCCTCGGTTGCGAAGGTGTTGAAGCCTTCGAGGGACGCAACATTCATTACAAGGTCAAGAACGCCGCGGATTTCGTGGGCAAGCGGCTCGTCATTTTCGGCGGCGGCGATTCGGCGCTCGATTGGACGCTCGAGCTTGCCGGCAAGGCGCGCAGTCTGACGCTCGTTCATCGCCGGCCCGAGTTTCGCGCGGCGCCGGCATCGGTGGTCAAGATGCGCGAGCTCGCGCAAAGCGGCAGCATCCGTTACATCGAAGGCATCGCGCAGGCGATTCTCGCCGACGGCGATCAATTCCGCGGCGTGCGCGTGAAAAGGACCGACGGCGGTTTGGAAGAGCTCGAAGCCGATCACCTGCTCGTGTTCTTCGGCTTGCATCCGAGGCTCGGCCCGATTGCCGAGTGGGGCTTGAACATCGACAAGCGCGCGATCGTCGTCGACACGGAGAAATTCCAGACGAACATTCCCGGCGTATTTGCGGTGGGCGACATCAATACGTATCCGGGCAAGAAGAAGCTGATCTTGTCCGGCTTCCACGAAGCTGCGCTCGCAGCCTTCGGCGTCGCCGCTCACTTGAATCCGTCGAAGAAGATTCCGCTGCAATACACGACGACGAGCCCGATCATGCACAAGCGGTTGGGAGTCCCAGATTAGGGCTGTAGGCGGTAGGCCGTAGGCTGTAGCTAGAATCGCGCGCAAAGTGCGTTGCGCTTGCTACTGCGGCCAGCCGCGCCCGCGTTGCACTTCGTCTTTTCTACAGCCTAGAGCCTACAGCCTGACATGCATCCTCTCCTCGCCGACGTTCTCAAAGTCGTTCTCGAGCTCAAGCGTCTCGACGCCGATCGTTTCGAGGGTGAGAGCCGCGACCCTGGTCATCGCAGGGTGTTCGGTGGACAAGTGCTCGGTCAGGCGCTCGCGGCCGCTTACGCCACCGTGGAGAACCGAACGGTGCACTCGCTGCACGCGTACTTCTTGCGCGCGGGCGATCCGGATCATCCGATCGTGTATGAAGTCGATCGCAGCCGCGACGGCGTGAGCTTCTCGAGCCGACGTGTCGTCGCGATTCAGCACGGCGCTCAGATCTTCCATATGTCGGCGTCGTTCCATCGACCGGAGGAAGGGGTCGATCGGCAAGGACCGATGCCGGCGGTACCGCCGCCCGAAGCGGTGCCCGACATGGCTACCGCAATCGAGGAATTGAAACGCAAGGCGCCCGATCGTCCGAGGCCGTTTCTCGCGTTCGATCGACCGTTCGAATTCCGGCCGGCTGCGCTTCCGGATCCCGAAGCGGACGTGCCGAAGGAGCCGCACATGAAGATCTGGTTCAAGGCGCTCGATCGGTTGCCCGACGACGAGGTCTTGCACCGGAGCCTTCTGGCCTATGCTTCGGACTACTACCTACTGGGGACCGCGGGGCTCGATGTCCGCCTCAAGGTCGATCGCACCAAGCTTCAGATGGCGAGCATCGACCACGCGATGTGGTTTCATCGCCCGTTCCGCGTCGACGAGTGGCTCTTATATGTCCTCGACAGCCCGACCGCCTGCAGCTCCCGCGGCTTTGCCCTCGGGAAAATCTACAGCCAGGACGGAAGGTTAGTGGCGTCGACGGCGCAAGAAGGCCTGATCCGCCGCCGCGCGTAGCGCGGCGGCTCAATGGAGAATTGAGAATGGAGAATTAGGGCTCTAGTCGGGCTCCGCCCGAAGATCCGAGCGGCCCGGAGCCACGAACTTGCGCGATAGCGCAACGCTGAATTCTCGATTCCCCATTCTCAATTCTCCATTTTTCAGGGCATCAGCTAATACCCAAACCATATTTAGGC
>DATCLP010000371.1:0-2243 GCA_036563855.1 Steroidobacteraceae bacterium
GTACAACACGAAGGCCAAGAACATCATCGAGACCTGTCGCATCCTCATCGAGCAGTACGGCGGCAAGGTGCCCGAATCGCGCGAGGCGCTCGAAGCGCTGCCCGGTGTCGGTCGCAAGACTGCAAACGTAATTCTCAACACGGCCTTCGGCCAACCGACGATCGCTGTCGACACGCACATCTTCCGCGTCGCCAACCGCACGAACATCGCACCCGGCAAGACAGTGCGCGCCGTCGAAGACCGTTTGATGCAAGTTGTGCCGCCGGAATATCGACACGACGCCCATCATTGGCTGATCCTGCACGGCCGCTACGTGTGCCTCGCGCGCAAACCGAAGTGTCCCGAGTGCTTGATTTGCGATCTGTGCGAGTACAAAGCGAAGACTAAGGCTGAAGACTGAAGGCTGGAGGCTGAAGGTAAGAGCGGGCGCGTTGCGCCCGGCTGTCGCCTGTAGCCCTCACGTGGACACTTTGCGGCGAAGTCGCCAACCGCGAAACCGAAGCTGCACGTTGTGGCGAAGGGGTAGAATGCTGCCGCCGAGCTATCATCCTTCAGTCTTCAGTCTGCAGCCTTCAGCCTGATCCGATGCCCTTCTTCCACGACCAATCCCGCGATCAATTGCGCCGCATGTACATCGAAGCGTGGCGCAAGCGGCGCGAACGTTTACCCATGGAGCCGCTCGAGGCGCAAATCGCCGACGTGATCGAGGTGCATCCGGAATATCAAGCTGCCCTTGAAGATCCCGAAAACGTGCTCGATCGCGATTACACGCCCGAGGACGGCCAATCGAATCCGTTCCTGCACATGGGCCTGCATCTGGCCGTGCGCGATCAGATCGGCACGGACCGTCCGCAGGGCGTCCGCCAATGCTTCATCGAGCTTGCGACCAAGCTCGGCGATGAGCATGCTGCTGAACATCAGATGATCGAATGCCTTGCCGAAGCGCTTTGGGAGGCGCAGCGCGCAGGCCGCCTCCCGGATGAGCAGCACTACCTCGAGCGCGTGCGTGCGCTTGCACGGCGCTGACCCGTATCGAAGCCTTTCGCTCGCTCGCGCGCTGGCCGCCGGCGCTATCGAATGCTAGATTT
The DNA here is from genome assembly GCA_036563855.1 of Steroidobacteraceae bacterium. Lineage (GTDB taxonomy): Bacteria > Pseudomonadota > Gammaproteobacteria > Steroidobacterales > Steroidobacteraceae > Steroidobacter. The sequence goes on from DATCLP010000371.1 coordinate 1,089, forward strand.
CGGGGCCGTTTCTCAGCAGCCAGCTCGTCCCATGAGCCTCATTCGACAAGACGATGTGATCCAGAGCGTCGCCGACGCACTTCAATACATTTCCTACTATCACTCCCCGGATTTCGTCAAAGCGATGAGCCGGGCTTACGAAATAGAAGAAAGTCCGGCCGCGAAGGACGCGATCAAACAGATTCTGGTGAACTCGCGCATGTGCGCCGAGGGTCATCGACCGATCTGTCAGGACACCGGCATCGTCACCGCGTTCGTGAAGGTGGGGATGAACGTGAAATGGGACGCCACGATGAGCCTCGCCGACATGATCAACGAGGGCGTGCGCCGCGCTTACAACCATCCGGATAATCGGCTGCGCGCTTCGATCGTCAATGACCCCTACTTCGAGCGCAAGAACACGCGCGACAACACGCCGGCCGTGATTCACATGGAAGTCGTGCCCGGCGACAAGCTCGAGATCGCGCTCGCCGCGAAAGGCGGCGGCTCGGAGAACAAGTCAAAGCTCGCGATGCTGAACCCATCCGATTCGCTCGTCGATTGGCTGCTGAAGACCGTTCCGACGATGGGCGCAGGTTGGTGTCCGCCGGGGATGCTCGGGATCGGCATCGGCGGCACTGCCGAAAAAGCGATGGTGCTCGCGAAGGAGGCGTTGTTGGACCCGATCGACATTCACGAGATTCGTGCGCGCGGTCCGCAAAGCAAGCTCGAAGAGCTTCGTTTGGAGATCATGGACAAGATCAACGCGCTCGGTATCGGCGCGCAAGGTCTCGGCGGCCTCACGACCGTGCTCGATGTGAAGATCAAGACCTACCCGACGCACGCAGCCTCGCTGCCCGTCGCCGTCATTCCAAATTGCGCAGCGACGCGCCACGTGCATTTCGAGCTCGACGGCTCGGGCCCCGTGCAGCTCGATCCGCCCAGCCTCGATCTGTGGCCGAAGCTCACGTTCGAGGCTGCCGCAGATGCAACGCGCGTCAATCTCGATACGCTGACGCCGGAAGAAGTCGCATCGTGGAAGCCGGGCCAGCGCCTGCTCTTGAACGGCAAGATGCTCACGGGCCGCGATGCCGCGCACAAGCGCCTGCAGACGCTGATCGAAAGCGGCCAGCCGCTGCCGGAAGGTCTCGATTTCACGAACCGCGTCATCTACTA
>DATCLP010000372.1:0-3102 GCA_036563855.1 Steroidobacteraceae bacterium
CGTCTTCCCCACGCCGATCAAAGGTATCTACGAGCTGCGGCTCGGCGGCGATGTCGCCTACGTCACCGCGGATGCCCGGTATCTGATCACCGGCGATTTGTTCGACATCGATTCGCGTACGAATCTCACGGAAGTCGGACGTGCCGAAACGCGCAAGAAGCTGCTGGCGAAGCTGGACGAGCGCGAGATGATCATTTTCGGGCCGCAGTCGGCAAAGCACACGATTACCGTCTTTACCGACGTCGAGTGCGGCTATTGCCGGAAGCTCCATTCGGAAATCGAGCAGATCAACAAGCTCGGCGTGCGCGTCCGCTACATTGCGTACCCGAGAGCAGGTCCGGGCACGGCCGATTGGGCGAAGATGGAGGCCGTTTGGTGCTCGAAAGATCGCCAAACCGCGATCACGCAGGCGAAGCTCGGCCGTGAAGTGAAGGCGGAGAAGTGCACGACGCCGGTGGCCAAGCAGTATGAGCTCGGCGAAGAAATGGGCGTTCGAGGCACGCCGGCGATCTTCACGGCGTCCGGCGATTACATCGGCGGTTATCTGCCCCCAGACCAGCTCCTGCGCCAGTTGGAGGATCTGGCGAAAACCGCCAAGCGCTGACCAAGTCGAGATGAATGAAATGAAAAGGCCCGCTCGAAAGCGGGCCTTTTCGTTCGTACGGCTGTCGAGGGTTATCGTTCGAGCAGCTTCAACTTGTCGGGCTTGCCGTCCCATTCCTTCGCATCCGGCGGCGGCGGCTTGCGCTCGGTGATCACGGGCCAAGTTTTTGCGAGCTCGGCATTGAGCTGCTTGAAGTGCTCCTGGCCGGGCGGTAGCTCCTCCTCGGAGAAGATCGCTTCCGCGGGACACTCAGGCTCGCACAGCGTGCAATCGATGCACTCGTCGGGGTCGATCACGAGAAAATTCGGCCCCTCGTGAAAACAGTCGACTGGGCAGACCTCCACGCAGTCGGTGTACTTGCACTTGATGCAGTTCTCTGTGACGACGAAGGTCATCGAATGCTCCAGTAGACCAATGAGCGGCGAGGCCGCTTTGCGGCGGCGCATTGTGCCAAAACGGGGCGGCAGCCGCGAGAGAGCGCTTAGATCGATTTGCTAGGGACTTCTAACTAACGACCGCTAACGATCGCGCAGCACGAGCTTTCCGTCCTGCCAATCGATGTCGCGGAAATGCGTGCGTTCCTGCCGGGTTCGGCGATCCTCGAGGTAGCGGCGCAGGGCGAATTCCACGCTCAAGAACGCGATGTCCGACCAGGGAATGTCCTGCTCGTCGTATAGGCCGACTTCGAGACTTTCCGGTCCAACGCCGAACTCGCCGTTGCGCAAGCGCGCACGAAAGATGATGTGGACTTGGCGGGCCTGGATGACGTTGATGATCGATACCAGCGAGCCGATCTCGACGTCCGCCAGCGCCTCTTCCTGCGCCTCGCGAGCGGCTGCGTCCTGCACGGCTTCGCCGTTTTCCATGAATCCTGCCGGCACCGTCCAGTACCCGCGGCGCGGCTCGATCGCGCGACGGCAAAGCAGGATCTTTCCCTGCCATTCAGGGATGCAGCCGGCGATGATCCGAGGATTCTCGTAATGAATCGAGCCGCACGCCTCGCAAACGAAGCGGGGCAAGTGATCCCCCGCGGGAATCTTGGTGGTGACGGCGTGACCGCAATTGGAACAGAACTTCATTGATCGGAAGCATAGCGCAGCGGCGGATCGCTACCGTCCAGCGATCTTGCCGACCTTGCTGCTGCTCGACGCATCGAATCGGAAATGGTGCCGGTGGTCGGAGTCGAACCGACACATGGTTGCCCATGGCAGATTTTGAGTCTGCTGCGTCTACCAATTCCGCCACACCGGCAGGTATGGGCGCCCGAGGAAGCGCCGTCGGGGTAGGGGGCGCAAGTATAGGGAGGTCGATGGCAACTCGGAAGCCGAGCGGCGTCTCGTACCTTGTCGTGGGTCCGGCTCGGTCGCGGACGCCGCGCGACCTTTCAGCCGCCTGCGGCATCTAATTCGGCGATGTCGCACTTCTACGGGATAGAGCTGCCATCCGAGACGATTCGCGCCGCAGCGGCGGGCGATCGTCGCGCCCACGAGGCGATCTATCGGACCTACGAGCGCCCCGTGTACACGTTGGTGCGGCGCTTGATTCCGCGCAGTGCAGTCGCCGACGAGCTCTTCCAAGAAGTTTTCGTCGAGATCCTGCGCAGCATCGGCAGCTATTCCGGCGAAGGGTCGTTCAGCGGCTGGGTGCGTTCCATCGCCGTGAGCAAATGCCTCATGTAGTTGCGCTCGCCGTGGCATCGGAGCCTGTTGTGGCTCGACGCAGATATCTCCGAATCGGCGATGCCGGCGCTCTCTCATGACGGACCTTGCGCCGACCTGCAGGCGACCGCGCAAGCGGATCTAGAACGCGCGCTGGCTGCGCTTCCGCCGCTTACCAGAACCGTCGTTTGGCTCCACGACGTCGAGGGCTATACGCATGGCGAGATCGCCAAAGCCCTGGGGCGAACGATCGCATTCTCGAAATCGCAGCTTTCTCGCGCACATCGGCGTCTGCGCGAGCTCTTGGAATCCAGATCCGAGTCAGTGTCATGCATGCCCGCCTCGACCAATTGTTGAGCTTGCGCGACGGCGCGCCCGTCGACGCGGCTGTCAGCGCACACGTCGCTCAGTGCCCGACGTGCCTTGCCGAAGCGGCGCGTCTGGCGCGCATGCGCGACGAATTGAGCTCGCTCTCCGCAATCGATCCGCCGCGCGATTTCTGGCCGCAGATCGAAGCGCGTGCCGCGCGGCCTCAGAACAAACGAAAGTTCGCGTTGGCTGTTGCGGCGGCGCTTGCGTGCGTGGTGTTCGGCGCGATCGCCGTCGTCGAATTGGATCGGGACCGCCTTGCACCGCAGCCGTTCGCCGATGCCGGCGATTCGCCAAGTGCGGAGCTCGTCGAGCTCGACGCGCTGATTGCGCAGTCGCGCGAGCTCGAAGCTCTCCTCGAAGCGCTACCCGCGCGTCCGCAGGTCGAGCGCGTGTCGACCGCGGTCACCGTGGACTCGCTCGAACAGGGCATTCAGTGGCTCGATTGGCAGCTCGCGCACGGTGCCGAAG
>DATCLP010000373.1:0-3162 GCA_036563855.1 Steroidobacteraceae bacterium
GTCCGGCACCGTCGATGACGCGGCCGAGCAACCGCTCACATACTTGAACGGTTTCTGCGCCGGTACGGGGGATCACGCGTGCATTCGGTTTCAGTCCGTGAAGGTCGCCCGTCGGCATGAGGTACAGACGATCGCCGGAAAATCCGACCACTTCGGCTTCAATTCTCGACCCGTCGGTACCGAGCACGTCGCAGCGGTCGCCCACGGCGGCTTGGCACCCCGCCGCCTCGAGCGTCAGTCCGACCATGCGCGTGAGCACGCCTTCCACGACTGGCGGCGGTACTTGCGCAACGAGCTTCGCCGCCTCTGCAAGGCGTCGCGCCCAACCGGCAGCCAACTGCGTATTCATTCTCTCGCCCCGGAGCGTTCGTCGCCGAGTATCGCGGCGATGACTTCGTTCAAGCGCGTCTCGAGGCGCGCATCGATCAACGCGGTATCTGTCGTGACTTTGCAGCCGCCGCGGCTCATCACCGGATCTTCGACGATCGACCACGCGCGATCCGACGTCGTCTCCGCCAAACGCTCGCGCACGACTGCCGCGTCTTCAGGATGCAGGTGCACGCGCACGTCGCGCGCCGAGGCGGGCAGCAGCGCGACCGTCTCGCGAATGATCGCAATCACTTGAGCCGGATCGGTCTTCAATTCGCGGCGCACGATCTGCCGTGCAATCGCAATCGCAAGCGAGAGAAGCTGCTGTTCGACTTCCGCGCTCATCTGCTCGAGCGGTCGAGACAGCGTACGCAAAATGCTGTCGAGACTTTCGATGCGAGTCTGCAGTTGCTGCAATCCCTTTTGCGTCTCTGCTCGAGCCGCAGCGAGACCTTCCTCGCGTCCGCGCGCGAACGCCTCCTCGTAGGCACGGCGCTCGACTTCTTCGATTTCCGCAACGGTCTTGCCCGCACGGCGCGTCTGAACCGGGTTGCCGCTCACCGGCGGCAAATCCCAACGGGCGACGTTGTGATCGAGGGAGCTCATATGCAGGCTTCGCAGGGCGACGGGCGACGGTTAGACCGTACCTGTGCCGGTAATCCAAGCTCGCGTATCGATGTTCGATTGAGGAGATTCGAGAAGTGCATGGCCGTCTTGCCGTAGCCCGTAGCCCGTAGCCCGTGGTCTATTACGGTCATACGTACTCCTCGCCCTTGCTGCCGAGCGCGATCGTGCCTTGCTCGGCGAGCTTGCGGACGACGGCGAGAATCTCTTTCTGTGCGGCCTCCACTTCCGAGAGACGCACGGGGCCGAGCGCTTCGAGGTCGTCCTTGAGCATCTCCGCCGCACGCTGCGACATGTTCTTGAAAATCTTCTGCCGGAGTCCCTCGTCGGCACCCTTGAGCGCGACGAGCAATCTTTCGCCCGGTACGGCGCGCAGGATCTCCTGTATGCTGCGGTCGTCGACCTCGATGAGATCGGCGAACACGAACATGAGATCTTGAATCTTGGTGCCGAGTTGCTCGTCGACCTTCTTGATGTGCTCGATCAGCACGGACTCCTGGCTCGCATCCATGAAGTTCAGGATGTTCGATGCCGCTTTGACGCCGCCGATGATGGACGTCTTCAACGCACCTTTCTTGCCCGAGAACTGCTTCTCGATCACGTCGTCGAGCTCGTGCAACGCGTGCGGCTGAATGCCGTCCAGCGTGGCGATGCGAATGATGATGTCTGCACGCAGCCACTCCGGAAACTGCGCGAGCACATCCGCGGACTGATCCGGATCGAGATATGCCAGCACGATCGCGATGATCTGCGGATGCTCATGGCGAATGAGCTCGGCAACCGCACGTGCATCCATCCACTTGAGGGATTCGAGACCCTTGCTCGTGCGGCCGAAGAGAATCCGCTCGATCAGTCCGGACGCCTTTTCCTCGCCGAGTGCGCTGATCAACACCTTCCTCAAGTAATCGTCGACGCCCACGCCCAACGAAGTCTGGTTCTCGACCGTCGTCGTGAACTCTTGGAGCACTTCGGTGACTTCCTGGCGCGAGACATTTTGCAACTGCGTCATCGCTGCGCCGATGCGCTGAACGTCCTTCGCCCCCATGTGCTTCATGACCTCGGCGGCTTCCTGCTCGCCGAGCGACAACAAGAGGATCGCGGCACGCTCGGTGCCGCTGCGGGATTCCTGTTTTCTTGGAGAAGTCATAGTGCTGTGCGTGGGCTACGGACTACGGGCCACGGGCGACGGCTGGAATGAGGTGCATCCCTTCTCCCACTTCTTGCCGTAGCCCGTAGCCAGTTAACCCGTCGCCCGTTACTCATCGTTTCCAACCCAAGTTTTCACCACCTGAGCGACGCGTCCCGGATCCTGCGCGACCAACGAGCGCGCGTGCGCAAGTTGCGAGTCATAGTCGAGCGGCGTCGTACGAACCGCTTCCTCGCTCGCAGCTGCTGGAGCGGCGTGGTCCGGCAATGCCGGTACATAGGCGGGCCGCGGAGGTTCGAGCAAGCCGCGGATGAGCGGCCGCAACACGACGAACACGAGGGCCAGCAGCACGATCAGGCCCGCAACGAGCTTGGCGATGTCTCGCACGAGCGGCTGCTCCCACAACGGGATCGGTTCAGGCGTGACTTCCTCGGGCACAACCTCGCCCTTGAACGATGCATTGACGACGTTGACGCTGTCGCCGCGCGATTCGTCGAACCCCACGGCGTCCTTCACGAGACGCGTGATGTTCTCGAGTTGCTCGGGGGCCAAGGGCGTTTCGACGACATTGCCTTCGGCGTCGACCGTGCGCAGATTGTCGATGAGCACCGCAACCGTAAGGCGCTTGAGCCTGCCCGCCGGCATCTTCGTATAAGCGACAGTGCGGTCGATTTCGTAGTTGCGCGTGGACTGGCGTGATGTGTTGTCGGGTAACGCCGTAGCTTGCACGGCTTCCGTCGCGGCCTCCTCTCCCGCGCCCGCACCCGGAGCCAAAGCGACACCGGGCTGCGGCGGCTGATTCGTCAGAGCGCCGGGAACGCCTTGAGGGCCGACACCATTGCGGCTGATCTCTTCCGCGGTCTGTTCGCTGCGAACGACTTGGCTTTCGGGACGATACTGCTCACGCGCTTCTTCGGTCGTCGACAGCTCGACGTCGGCAACGACCTGCGCGCGCACGCGACCGGGACCGACGAGCGGCGTTAGAAGCTGCTCGATACGTGCCGTGTAGCGTTCCTCCATAC
>DATCLP010000374.1:0-13650 GCA_036563855.1 Steroidobacteraceae bacterium
GGTTTGCAGCGTGGCGTCGGCATGGTCGTACAGGCGTAGCTTCCAGCGCCCGGGGCTCTGCATCGACAACGTCAACGCGATGTGACGCGGGACGCCGATCGCGAATGCGGTGGGCATTCGGCGCGTCAACGTCGGCGCCGCGTCCTGCCATGCGCGCCGAGTCAGTACGAAATCGACGGCGCACGCGGCGCAGAGAGCAAGGACGAACGCGAACGCAAGCCAGCCCGCTTTGCCCACCGGCATACCGAGCAGCAACAGCGCGAGCACGAGCGCGGCGCCGATGCAGAGCACCAGCGTCGTTCTCGACGTTGGAATCGGGCGGAGTCGCATCCTATGCCCGAGGTGCGGCCACACTGTCGACGACCGCGGAGAGGACGTCGTCGGTTTTGCGCCCTTCGAGCATCGCATCCGGCGCAAGCGCGACGCGATGACGAAGTGCCGGCAGCGCGATGCGCTTGACGTCATCGGGCGTCACGAAGTCGCGGCCGGCGAGCATGGCGGCAACGCGTGCGCCGCGCACGAGGGAAATCGCACCGCGCGAGCCTGCTCCCAAGGCAAGTCCGGGCCAGTCGCGCGTTGCGCGCGCAATCCGCACTGCGTAGTCGATGACGCTCTCGTCGACACGTTGCCGTGCCGCGATCTGCTGCAATGTGAGCACCGCACGCTCGTTGAGCACCGGTTTGACGTTTTCGAGCGGCAGTCGATCGCCCGGCTGATTGTTCGTCGCGCGCACGACGACGGCGACTTCCTCGGTCACGCTCGGATAATCGATTTGGATCTTCAGCAGAAAACGATCGAGCTGTGCCTCGGGCAGCGGATAGGTGCCTTCCGTTTCCACCGGGTTCTGGGTCGCGAGGACGAAGAACGGTTTCGGCAGCGGCAAGGATTGTCCTTCGATCGTGACTTGATATTCCTGCATCACTTCCAGGAGCGCGCTTTGCGTCTTGGCAGGCGCACGATTGATTTCATCCGCCAGCAAGAGTTGCGTGAACACGGGACCTCTGACGATGCGCAGCTCGCGCGTCTGCGGGTCGAGCACGGCGTGCCCGGTGATGTCGGACGGCATCATGTCCGGCGTGAATTGAATGCGCGCGTGCTGCAATGAGAGTGCCTGCGACAGCGCCCGTACGAGCAACGTCTTGCCGAGCCCGGGAACGCCTTCGATCAGCGCGTGACCCGATGCGACGAGCGTGATGATGACTTGTTCGACGACCTCGTTCTGGCCGACGAGCGCCTGAGCGATCGCATCGCGCAGCTTTTCGAGCAGCTCTGCAGCGCGGGTGATCGTCGAGGTTTCGGTTTGCATGTGGGCTCCCAGTGTTTGATCGTGATCCTTCATGAGCGCGTATGGCCGCGCGCCAGCGTGCGGCGCGTACGTTCCAGCAAAACGATGGCATGGGCAAGCTCGCCCTTGCGGCGCGGCGTGCCGGGTGCGAGCGCCTCCTGCAGCGCGCGCGGAGCAATGTCCGCGACCTGTGCAATCGCCTCGATGCGCTGCTCATCCGAGAGGCCCGCATATCGCGCGATGCGTCGGCTTGCGGCTTCATGCAGCGCCCGCACAGTAGCGGCATGGAGCGCCTTCCCGCCGCCCAGACGCACGGTGAACTGACCGGTCCCGCGGATCTGTTCGGCAAGCGATCGGCGCGCCTTTTCCTGCGGTGCCGCGAGCGGCCCGAATCTGACGCTGCCGCGCCATAAAAAGGTCGCGATGGCGAGCGCTGCGAGGACGATGACCGGTGCTCCGTAGAGCCACATCAGCACGAGCAGCGGCGTGTGCTCATATTCCGTGAGAAAGATGACATGGTCGCCACGCCGCAGATTCGTTGCTTCCACGAACAGTTTGCCGTGATCGACGTCTGCAAGATCGCGGTTGTCGAACGGCGTCATGCTCATGACAGTGACGGTGCCGCGTCCTACGGCAACGCGTACTGCCTGCAAGCCTTTGTCGTCGGCGTATCCCCAAAGAACGGCTCGGTCGGTATCGAGGAAACTGGACTCGTCGAGAGTACAAACGTCGAGCGACTTGCCGTCCACGCGTTCGATACCGTCCGCATCGACAGCCGCCAGCTGCGTGCACAGCCCGCCTTTGCTGGACCTCAACATCGGCAAGATAGACTGATCTTCTTCGAGCGGCTCCTCTTCATATCGCTGTTGCTCGGTCGATTCCTCATCCGATTCTTCGTCGAATCGCTCGCGAGCGACGCCCGACCATCTTGCAAACGTATTCTTATTGGCGATCAACGAGCCGTCGACGACCAGGCGACCGCCGTTTTCCACCCAGCGTTCGATGGTCTGACGTCGAGTTTCGATCGCATCCCAGTACCACCGCGAGAGCACGAGCACAGCGTCGTCCGGAAGCGTTCCGAGCGTGCGTTGCCATTCGGTCGTGGCACCCAGCGCTTCGGCGAATTTCTGAGCGGCGTAGAAAGGATTCGTTGCCGCCTCGCCGCGAAGCGGCGCGGGCACGTAGGTCTCTTCCCAATAGGTGTTACGAGCGATGTACGCAGCGATCAGGCCGATGCCTGCCAACACGAGGATGCCGACGATGATGCGCTGCTTCATGCCGGATCCCGTGAGGGTGCAGCCCGTTCGAGCGCACGGTCGAATCCGCTACAAAGCGCTTGCAGCTCGTAGGCGTCGGGCTCGCGACCGCCGTAGGTCGCACGCTGCCAAAGCGCGATCACTTGCGCGACGTATCGGTGGCGTACCGGCTCGAGCGTGCGTGCCGCTAGTTCGAGGCATTCGCCTTCGGTACTCGAATCGCGGATCGCCACGCCGTGCACGTGGACGAGCCGCGATAAGAGTCCGCGATACAGCAAGGCTAGGGCGGCGCGCCGTTCGCCGCGTGCCCACGTTTCGAGCACGGCGGCGCCGATGTCGTTGGGCAGACTCTCGGGTCGAATATCGAGATCGCGCACGTGCGTCGGAGTTTCCGTTTTGGCGGCGGTTGGGCCCGAACGCACATTTCTCAGCGCGCGTACTGCGACTACGACGAGCGCAATGACGAATATGCCGCCGACGACCATCATCAGTACCCGGCCGGATTCGGCAAAGAAAAGGAACAAATTGTGCAGCCAGCCGCCGCCAGCCTCGGCTTGCCGATCGCGATCCTCGTTTTTCCAGCGTAGGCTCCGAGCCAAGCGCTCCGATCGCAGGTTCGGGTCTGCTTTGAGCTGTTCTATTGCGATCGCGATTTCTTGCTCCGAAGGCGGTGCGCCGTCGAACTGCGCATGCACGGGTGCAGCTATCGCTACGTACAGCCACATCGCTGCGAGAAGCACCGAACGATGCGCGCGTCGAACGAGTCGCTCAACGGCCGAACGCACGGCGAAACTCCTGCTCGATGTCCCACGCCTCGAGCTCGACGCGCCGGTTCAGGTACAAGCCGAATCCGGAGGCGACGTAGAAGGGCTCGAGCACGGTGATCACGAACGCATAGACGATCGCCATGCCCAGCTCGAGGAGACCCTCGCCGTTCTCGGAATACCGCGTCGCGAAAGTCGTCTCCATGCCCGTCGGCATGAGCCAGAAGGCGAGCGAGGCGACGGCAAACAGGAGCGATAGCTCAACGAACAAGTACGCAAGCGTGACCAGAAATCCTGATCCTGCTTTGCCCGCGCGGATCTGGCTGAGTCGTCGTCCTCGCGCGCCGAACGGCAGACCTTCGAGCTGTAGCACCGGCTGCGTGAACGAGCGCCAGATCGACAACCGCCGGATCGTGAGCGTGCTCGGAAGCTGCGACCACCACACGTGTCGTTGCGCCCGCCAAAGATCGCCCACGGTCGTGGGCTGAGCGAAGGCGGCGCGCGACAGCACGAACAGCACGGTGCGGTCGAGCCATGGTTTCAGCCACCACAGGAGCAATGCTGGAAGCCATGCTGCGATCTCGAAACAAGCGAGCGCAATGGCAAAGACAGGAAGCGCTGCCGCGAGATAGCACGCATATACCTGCCGCGCGACTCTCTGACACAGGCGCACGCCGAGATCGGCGGCCTCCATATTGCCGCGGCGACGCAATCGGATCGCAAATGCCTCAACTTGCACGACGGCCCTGCAGAGTCAGGTACAGGAGCACCACGATCCAGCAAAAAGTCGCGACCGCGTACTTGACGGCATTCGGTATCGCGCGCGCCGACGACCAGAACGCTTCGATGCCGGCGGCGATGACCAACATCGCAACGACGCCGTAGACGAGCACGATCGATTCGCGCGCCGCCGTGACCAGCGCATGTATTCGAGTCTGTCGTCCAGGCGCGAGCCAGGCGTGGCCGATGCGCAGTCCCGCCGCGCCCGACAGCACGATCGCGGTGAGCTCGAAGGCCGCATGCGTCACGACGAAAGAATAGAAGGTGGAACCAAGCCCGCGCTCGGTCAAATAACCGGCGACCGCTCCGCCGAAAATGCCGTTGACCGCGAGATAGAAGAGGCTTCCGACGCCGGCAAACAGTCCGCTCGCGAAACACTGGAACGAAACGCTGATGTTGTTTCGGATATAGAAACCGAACATCGCCCAGTCGCTCGATGCATCACGGCGACGGCCGATCGACTCGGCCGCATCCGAGTACATCTGTTCGAACATCGCCGCCGTTTCCGGAGAAACGATCGACAGAATCAGATCCGGCCGGTGGTAGACGAGCACGCCGAGAACCAGGGTCGGCAATGCGAACACGACCAATGCGATCCACACGTAGGGCGCGTGTGCGCGGACGGCTCGCGGGAACTCCACGGCAAACAGGCGGCGAAGACGGTTCAAGCCGAGCTCGCGGTGCTGATAGATCACCTGGTGAGCATCGGACGTGAGCTGATCGAGCCGTTCGATCAAGTGAGCGGGGTAAGCCCTCGCACGCGCAAGCGCGAGATGCTCGCAGGCGCGGCGATACAGCTCGGCAATGCGCTCGCCGGATAACGGGTGCTCATCCGCCAGGCGTCGGCGACGATTGCGCAGCCGGTTGAGCGCGTTCTCGAGCTCGTTCCACTCGCTCTCATATAAATGTTCGAACTGGAGCGGCGTCATGGCTCAACGTTTACCTAGCAGCCATTGAGCAACCGCGAGCACGCGTCGCGTCACCTCGGGACCGGATAGTCCTTCTGCGCCGGCAACCGGCGCGGCAAGCGCCGCCAATTCATCCAAGCGTTCCGGTGTGAGTCGCGATGCGCGCGCGGCGAGTGCGATGACGGCGGCCTGATCCTGCGGCGCGAGCGGACGTGCCGGCGCGATCGGCTCGATGTCGTGCAGCGTAGGCCGAGGTGTCGGGACGGGCCGATGCACGACGAGCGTCGCGGCGGCGATGTCACCGAGCCGCTTGAAGTCCTTGCGCATCAGCATGCTGGCGAGCGCAAACCCGTACATGAACGGCAGGAAGTCGGCGAAGCGCAGCAGATTGCGCGTCACCGAGGCGGCCGGCGTGATGGGCAAGCCGTTGTCCATGACTACTTTCAGTCCCATCGCATGCTTGCCGGGCGTCGTGCCCCAGCGGCTGAGCTCGAACGCGACCGGATAGAGCCATTCGAGCAAGAAAACGAGGATGAACAGGAACGCATACTGCATCGTGCCCGCTCCGGCCAATGCCAACTCCGCGGCAGTGATGATGCCGATGCGAATCAGCCAATCGATGACGAAGGCGTAGAAGCGCGCGACGATCCCTGCCGGACGCAGCTCGATCATGATTCCTTCCGGCGTCTCGGCGCAGACGGCGGTGTCGAGAACGGCGTTACTCACTGAAACAGCTCGAAACTCGCTTGCGCCTCCGGGTCCTCAATTCTCCATTCTCAATTGTCAATTCTCAATTGCCGAAGGCGTCCTTGTATCGATCTCTCAACACCGCTTTCTGCACTTTGCTCATGGCGTTGCGCGGCAGCTCATCGAGGATGAAGATGCGTTTCGGCGTCTTGAATGCGGCAAGCTGAGTGCGGAGCGTCGCGAGAATGGCTTCGGGGTCGACGGTCGCGCCGGGTCGCAACGTGATCGCTGCAGCGACGGCCTCTCCGAAGTCCGGGTGCGGAATGCCGAAGACGGCGCTCTCGGCAACGCCAGGGAATGCATCGAGCGCTTCCTCGACTTCTTTCGGATAGACATTCAGTCCGCCCGAGATGATCAGGTCCTTTGCGCGCCCGATCAGTCGCAAATAGCCGTCGGCGTCGAACATGCCGAGATCGCCGGTGATGAAGTAACCGTCGGCGCGAAACTCCGTTGCGGTTTTCTCGGGCATGCGCCAATAGCCCTGGAACACGTTCGGACCCTTCACCTCGACGTTGCCGATCGTGCCGTTCGGAACGGGCTCGCCCGCATCGTTCGTGATGCGCACACTGACGCCGGGAAGGGGATGGCCGACCGTACCCGCGCGCCTTTCGCCGTGAAGCGGGTTGCTCGCGATCATGCCCGTTTCGGTCATGCCGTAGCGTTCGAGAATCCGATGACCGGTGCGGGCTTCGAATTGTTCGAACGTATCGACCAACAGCGGCGCAGATCCCGAGACGAACAAGCGCACGTTGCGAACCGATTCGCGGTCGAGTTTCGGTTCGGCGAGCAACCGCGTATAAAACGTCGGGACGCCCATCATCACGGTGGCGCGGGGGAGTGCCTCCAGCGCGGCACGGGCGTCGAACTTCGGCTGCAGCAAAATGCGAGCGCCGCTCAACAGCGCACAATGCAGTGCGACGAACAAGCCGTGAATGTGATACAGGGGCAGCGCATGCAACAGCACGTCATCGGCTGTGAAGCCCCACGCTGCGATGAGCGCGTCCGCATTCGAAACGAGATTGCCGTGCGAGATCATCGCACCCTTCGAGCGCCCGGTCGTGCCCGACGTGTAGCAAATGACGGCAAGATCGTTAGCCGCGCGGGCAACGACTTCGTGCTCGCGCGTTTGCCGTTCAACGAGCTCGGCCAACGAACCCTCGCCGTTCGCGCCTAGGGTCACACAGTGCTCGACGCCGGTCGAGCGCGCAACCGCCGACAAGTTCTCATAGCGAGTGGGCGCGACGACACAGACTCTGGGTTCGGCATCGCCGAAGAAGTATTCGATCTCGCGCTCGACATACGCCGTGTTGAGCGGCACATAGATCGCACCGAGTCGTAGCGCAGCGAGGTACAACGCGATGTTGGCCGCGGATTTCTCGATCTGAACTGCAATGCGGTCTCCCGGCTGCAGCCCGATCTCAACGAGCGCGCTCGCATAGCGGCCCACCCATTGGTCGAGCGCTTGCGCGGTCCACGTCTGCCCGCCGGCCTCGAGCACGGTCGCCTCCGGCCGCTCGGCGAGCGAAGCTTGAATCGATGCGTATAGATTGGACATGGAAACGAACTTGCGAAGCGGAAGCGAAAGTGTGCGCAAAGGCTCGCGCGCTCGCAATCGCTGGTCGACATTCGGCGGCGATCACGTGCGCTGCTCGTCGAACCATCGCATGCGGTAGGCGTTGATGGCCGTATCGCCTAGCTTGCGCAGCAGCCGATAATTGACGACTGCGCCGACCGGAGCTCCGACGACCGGTAAGAGCTGCGCAAGTTTCGCGACGTCGATGTAGTCTCGATACTGCTGCTGAAACGTGCGCCAGTCGAATTCGTCGATGGAGGCCGGTTTCGGCTGCGCGCGCCAGTTCGGAAGCTTTGCGTAAACGTCGCGGCGGTGCTCGGCGTTCGAAAACGCGAGCTGGAATATGTACAGCAGATAGAGCCGCTCCGTGTTTTCCTCGCCCGAGTAGCCGTACAAGGCTGCAATCTCGAACAGCAGTTTGAGTTTCAGTGTGAGGAGCAACGGAAAGTCGGCGAGGCCGAGGAAGATCCCGCCCGCACCCGTGATGCCGCCTTCTGCTGCTGCAGCTTTTCGGAAGAACTCGATGCGTTCGACAACGCGCCGCTCCCGTTCTTGTAACCTACCGGCGGCGAGCGGCGGGGCAGTCGTGTAGCTCGAGCCCGCCAGCATCGCACGGGTCATCTGCTCGATGATCGCGGTGACCGCCCGATGCACTTTTTCCGGGATCAGCTCGTTCAAACGCCGCTGGACCCCGTCGGTGAGCGAGTCGAGCAAGCTCGGCGGTGCCTGCATGGTCTCTTGCCAGCGCAGCAATTCTTGACGGGCAAGTTGTTCGTAGTCTGCGACCATGATGCTCGTGATCTCGCGCCGGGCCAGCGGCCCGTCGGAGGCGGTATGATGGTTCCACGCTGATCGGGGTTCCAGCAGCAATGCGTAAGCGGTTCGACACGACGGCGGTAGCGGCTCTAGGAATGCTTTCGGCATGGGCATCGTTTAGTGTCCTTGCCCACAACGTCGACAAGGCGGACCAGGCGTTTCTGGCGAGCGCGACCGGCATCCAGATCATCCCTTTCATTTATCTGGGTGCTAAGCACATGGTTACCGGCTACGACCATTTGCTGTTCCTCGTCGGCGTCATCTTTTTTCTCTACCGACTGAAGGAGGTCGCGCTGTACGTCACGCTGTTCGCGGTCGGCCACAGCCTGACGCTGTTGACCGGAGTGCTCGCGCGTATCGAGGTCGATCCCTACCTCATCGATGCGATCATCGGCCTGTCGGTGGTCTACAAGGCGTTCGACAACCTCAACGGATTCCGCACCTTGTTCGGTTGGCAGCCGGAGCCTCGAATCGCGGTGCTCGTGTTCGGCTTGTTTCATGGTTTCGGGCTTGCAACGAAGTTGCAGGAGCTGCAGCTGTCGCAGGAGGGGCTGGTGCCGAACATGCTCGCGTTCAATGTCGGCGTGGAAATCGGTCAGTTCCTCGCGCTCGGCGCGATTCTATTGATCATCAACTATTGGCGTAGCACGACGAGCTTTCTGCGGCATGCTTACATTACGAACGTCGCGTTGATGGCGGCAGGATTCGCGCTGACGGGCGAGCAGCTAACGGGATACTTCGTGGGGTGATGTCATGTTGAATATGACTCCACAGTCGGTCGTGCCGCCCAAGCGGCAGCTCCTGCTCGGGACGACAATTGCATTCGTCGTGGCTGCTTTCGTGCTCGTGTTGTTCGTCCTGCCCGCGGAGTTCGGGATCGATCCGACCGGGGCGGGCCGGCTGCTCGGTCTGACAGGTATGTCCGGCGATTCGGGAGAAATCGCCGCGCAGGTGATGAACGAGCATGAGCGCAAGTATCGCAGTGCCCGCATCCTGATCGATGTGAAGCCCGGCGAGGAGCTCGAGTACAAGGCGACGCTCGCAGCCGGAGAGCCCTTGCTCTACTCATGGACCGTAGCGGGCGGTCCCGTCTACTTCGAGTTTCATGGCGAGCCGACCGAGGGCGAATGGCCCACGGACTACTACCGCAGCTATCAGATCAAGGAGAAAAGTACGGGCGAGCACGGATCGTTCATCGCGCCGTTTACGGGTCGACACGGGTGGTATTGGAAGAATCTCAGCGCGGAGCCCGCGACGATCACGCTCGAAGCAGCCGGCTATTACACGAGGCTCGGGCGAATAGAGTAGAAACGGGAAATAGGGAATGGGGAAATAGGGAAAAAGAAAGAGCGCAAACTTCAAGAGCGGAGAACGTGATGATCGATCATACGGGGCTCACGGTCACCGACCTGCAGAAAAGCAGACAGTTCTACGAACGAACGCTCGCACCGCTCGGCTACGCGGCAATCATGGAGATACCTGGCGGGCATGGTGTAGGCTTCGGCGAACCACCGAAGCCTGACTTCTGGATTATTCGTGGCGAACCGAACGAACCGCGCATTCACGTCGCCTTTCGCGCCAAGAGCCGCGCGGATGTCGACGAGTTTTATCGCGCAGCGCTGGCCGCAGGAGGCCGCGACAACGGTCCGCCGGGTTTGCGGCCGCACTATCACCCGAACTACTACGGCGCCTTCGTGCTCGATCCGGATGGCCACAATATCGAAGCGGTGTGCCATTCGGGCGATTGACCCCTCTGACCTGCTCGCTTCGCCCGGCCCTCTCTCGCAAAAGGGAGAGGGGAAGATGGGCGCGGCGCGCAATCCTGTCGCCCGTAGCCTGTTGCCTGTAGCCTATCGATAAATGTTTCAGCTCGACCTGATCCACACGCTCGCCTTCGGCGGCATCGCGCTGCTCATCGGCTATGGGCTGCGCGATGCCATTCCTATCTTGGGACGCTACAACATTCCGCCTCCGGTGATCGGCGGACTGCTGGTCGCGCTCGCTCTGCTCGTGTGGCGCAACTTCGGCGAGCTGCCCGTGAAGTTCGACACGACGCTGCAAAGCCCGCTCATGATCGCGTTCTTCACGACGATCGGTTTCGGCGCGAGCTTGTCGTTACTGCGCTCTGGCGGTCCGCAAGTGCTGCTGTTCTTGATCATCGCGACGGTGTTTGCGGTCTGCCAGAACATCCTCGGCATCGCCGTAGCATGGCTTTTCGGCCTGAACCCGTTGTTCGGTGTGTTAACCGGGTCCGTGACGCTCACAGGCGGTCCAGCAACCGGGCTCGCATTTGCGCCGCTCTTCGAACAAGCGGGTGTGCCGGCTGCTGCATCGGTTGCCGTGGCAGCCGCGATGGCCGGCATCGTGCTCGGCGGCATCGTCGGCGGACCCGTCGGGACCGTGCTGATCAACCGTTATGGTTTGCGCAGCACGGCGGATCGCAATCGGGTTGCCGCTCCCGTCGCACGTGCAGAGCCCACGTCCGACGAGTCCTCGCCGAATGTGTCCGCCGAGGACAGCGCAGAAACCTTTGCGGTGCTCAAGAACGTCGTGTTCTTGCTCGTGGCGATGTGGATCGGTTCGTGGGTGAGCAAATGGTTTGCGCAGCTCGGCGTGACGTTGCCTGCCTATATCGGTGCAATGCTCGTCGCTGCGGTGATTCGCAATGTCGACGATCTCACGGGTTGGTTCGGGTTGTCGACACGCATTATCGACGTCATCGGCGCGGTCGCGCTCGCGCTGTTCCTGGTGCTCGCATTGATGACGCTGCGTCTCTGGGAGCTCGCGGCACTCGCACTGCCGCTCGTCGTGACGATTCTGCTGCAGGTCGTGCTCGTCGTGATTGCTGCGCGTTGGCTGGTCTATTGGCTCATGGGTCGCGACTACGAATCAGCGGTGATGAGCGGCGGATTCATCGGCTTCATGCTCGGTACGACCGCAAACGCGATGGCCGTCATGAGCACGCTCACCGAACGTCACGGCCCCGCACCTCGCGCATTTCTCGTCGCACCCATGGTCGGCGCGTTCTTCATCGACTTTACGAACGCGATCATCATTACGGTGACGGTCAATATCTTGACGTGATCCGTGTGTCGCCAGGATTGTCGCGGATGTTGCGAGTGACGAGAGCTCGTGCGCGAGCGCCGCATCGATCGCAAATCCGAAGACTACGGTTGCCACCGTGTCCGGAGCGCACACCGGTGCGCTTACGAGAATGTGTGGTGCATTGCCCAGCGTCAGGTAGCCCGTCGAGGCCGCACCGGGCGCCAGTGCGACGAATCGCTTGAGCTCGTCGGCGTGATCGCCCTCTATTCGTTGAGCCCATCGGCAATCAACACATGGATAGGCGAGGAAGTGCGCACGATCGGTCTCGAGGTGGCGACGACGTGGATCGGTGCGCATGCAGGTCGGCATGTAAATTTGACACTGCTTGCGGCGGCGTACGAATGGAACGATCCTCTCGGCGTCCTGCTGTTTCAGCGCGGATGGGCGATCCACGATCGACAATCGCCGCTGTTCGGTAGGCTGCCGCGGCCGTTCATCCGCGATCCCCAGATTCGCAATCGAATTCTTCGACGAGATCGACGATCGCGTCGGCTACTACGTGGGCGGCGAGCTGCGCGTTGCAGATCGGGCGCTCGTGCGGGCGTTGCATTATGACAATGTAGGCGATCCGGACGACGCGACCGCGCGCGAACCGGCATGGCGCACGCGCTTCGATGCGATCGGCGCTCGCTACGAGCTGCCGTTCGATGTGTGGCTGCTCGCGCAGGGCATGCTCGGGGATACCGAGTTCGGTCCTCAGGGCAACGGTCGCGGCATGTTCCTCGCAAAGTTTTGGTCGTACTATCTGCTCGCGAGCAAGGCGTATGGCGCGCATCGCGTCACGGCTCGCTACGATCGGATGTGCAACGATACCCGACGCGGTGCGGACAGATTCAACAGAGCTCAGAA
Source organism: Steroidobacteraceae bacterium (assembly GCA_036563855.1). Classification (GTDB taxonomy): domain Bacteria; phylum Pseudomonadota; class Gammaproteobacteria; order Steroidobacterales; family Steroidobacteraceae; genus Steroidobacter. The sequence goes on from DATCLP010000374.1 coordinate 12,084, forward strand.
CGCACATGCGTGGACACTCGCGTACCAATTCAGTGTGAGCGAGCAATGGCAATTTGCAATCGAAGCGCTCGAGATCGCAGGCAGTCTCGCGCAGCGCGCCGTAGTCGGGATGCCTGCCAATGCCAGGGAGCGGCAACTGTAATTGGCCGTTCGTTGGACGATGGACTGAATGTCGAAATCGAATCGTCCGCGTTCCGACTTGGTTGTTGATCGACGCTCGCGCTGATCCCCATGCCTCCACGCTATCGCGCTCTCGTCGTCTATTCGGGCTTGCTCGCACTCGTCGCGGGCACCTGGCTCGTGTACGAGCTGCGTGCGGAAACTTACTTCCCGTCGCCGTGGGTCATCGCGTTGTGCGTGGTCGCGAGCCTCTTCGTGTGGCAGTTCGGCGTCAAGGCGCCGCGCGTCGGCTTGATTTCGATGGAACGAATTCCGCAGATCGGCTTGCTGCTCATCCTCGATGCCGCGGCTGCAGCTTCCATCTGTGCGTTTGCTTCGTTCCTCTGGCCGTTGATCAATCGCGAGTACAGCCACGGCTCGTGGCGCGTCGGGTTGTTGCGCGGCGTGCACAACGCAGCGATGACAGTGCTCATGCTGCTCGTCGCGGACCGCATGTACACGCAGCTCGGCGGTCAGCATCCGCTCGTCTCGCTCGGCATGAGCGACGTCGTGCCCCTGGCTGCGATGGGCCTGGGTGCGCAGGTCGTGAACATTGCAATCATGGCAATGTTCTTCCGGCTGGACGGCCGCGACGTCTCGAAGGTGATCACGCCGGCATACGCTCTGTCAGATCTGATCTTCGTCCCCGGCGGCGTGCTGGCCGCTGTCTTGTTCAATAGCCAGGCATTGGCGGTGTTCGGACTGTTCGTCGCGTTGCTCATCGTGTTCGTACTGAGCTTCGATGCAATGGGCGACGTCTTGGGCGTGACGGCGACCGAACGCAGTCCACTGGTGCGATTGTTCGAGGCGAGGCGCGCGTTGTACGGCGTTCGGCGAATCGACGAATTGGGCGAGCGAATTCTGACGGAAACGCGCGCGCTGTTTCCTTTCGACGAGTTCTATTTCGTGCTCGTCGACCGGGAGAAAGGGTTGCTCGAAGTGCGAGTGCACGAACGCCGCGGGGAACGTTTGCCGCGGCGCTCCAAGCCGCTGAGCACTGGACTGTTCGGTTGGGCGATCGAGCGGGCGAGGCCGGTATTGATCGAATCGATGGAGCACGCGCCCGAACAGATGCTTCAGCGCGCTGAGGACACCGGCAAGCAGACCGGAGCGGCGATCATCGTGCCGCTCGTCGAGTCGGGTGCGGTCGTCGGACTCCTGAGCGTGCAGCACACGCAACCCGGTGTGTATTCGGAAGCGGATCTGCATCTGATGCAGCAGTTGGCGGAGCAGGTCGCAGCCGCGCTCGCCGATGCGCGCGCCTTCGAGGATCTCGAGGATTATCGGCAGAGGCTCGAGCAGCGCGTCGCCGAACGCACGGCAGAACTCGAGCGCGCAAATCTGGAGAAAGAGCGACTGATCGCCGCGATGCGCGAGCGCAGCCGCACGCTCGAGCGCGAATCCCAAG